>JBQCJS010000272.1:0-3220 GCA_051952485.1 Thermomicrobiales bacterium
TCCGGAGACCTCTTCCTCATGCGCCAGCCTGTCGCTCCCCGTCCCGTTGCCGCCACGCTGCTCCTGCTGGTTGCCGTGGCCCTTGCCCTGGCCGCGGTGGACCCGGCATCCGCATCGCCTGCCGACGAGGCGGAGCGGAATTGCGCCGCCTTCGCCACCCAGCCGGAAGCACAGGCATGGTTCGTGGCCCACGGCGGCTCGGTGGCGAACAACGCTGGCGGGCTCGACGCCGACCGCGACAGCATCGCCTGCGAGCACCTGCCCGGCGGGGCGGAGGCTTCCGGGGAGGACTCGGGATTCCCCTGGCTGTGGGCAGGGCTCGGTGTCGCCGGCGTCGGCATGGCGGGGATCGGCGGGGCGGCCGTGTTCACCCGCTCGCGGAGGACATCGACACCGGTGGGAACGGGTGCGCGGCCCGTGTCGGCCACCGCGTCGCTGCCCGACGACATCCCCTGCGATCCCCCGCCGCCCGGCTGGCCGTCCGTGACGCCGGTCCGCGCGCGGGCCCTCGCCGCGATGCCGGAGGATGCCTACCGACGTACCCCGGAGTGGACACAACGGGCCGAGGCGATCCTGCAGGCGACCGGTTCCCGCTGCCAGCTCTGCGGCGCCGGCAGCAGCGCCGGCAGCGGCGCTGACCTCATGCTGACCGACCAGGTCCGGCAGCGGACGCCGGAACGGCACGGCAACGAACGCCCCTGCGACCTGATCGTGCTCTGCGACCGCTGCGCCGGCCAGCTCGGGCTGGCGCCAGCCTGATGCCAGCCGGGGCGTCGCGTCACGCAGGGGGAGCCGGATGCAGGTGCGCACCCGGCTCCGGCTCCGGCACATTTCCCAGCACCTCCACCCGCACGCCATCGCGGTCGCCAGCCCAGACGAGCATCTCGCAGGTCCGGCGGAGGTTCTTCCAGAGCTGGGCGTTCGTGAATGTCTCCTCGTCGGCGCTGAAGAGTTCGAACACCGAGCGCGAGGCGACCAGGATCAGCTTCTCCTTCGCCCGGCTCAGCGCCACGGTGAGGCGGCGGGGATCGAGCAGGAATTCCCCGTTCTCCAGCAGGTAGGCGCGATCGCTCTCGGTCGCGCCGATCACGATCACGGTCCGCTCATCCCCCTGGAAGCGCTCGACCGTATCGACGGCGGAGACCCGGATCTCGCCGGTCGTCTCGTCGCGAATGGTCAGGGCCGGGATGGCCTCCTGGAGGGCGGCGCGTTGCGCCCGGTGCGGCACCACCACGCCCAGGCCGTGTTCCGCATCGAAGGCGTAGCCGCCGGGGTCCGCAAGGGCCTCCAGGATAGGGGCCATCAGGTCCTGCTCGAACCGGTTGCGCTGCTGGCTCGATTCCTCCTCGTGGACGATGACGGTGAGGGGATGTTCCCGATCGAGGACCGCCTGCACGAACTGGTCGGCCGCCGGGTATTTCGGCGGCGGCAGGAGCTTGCTCCGCCGGGAGAAGTAGGGGATGCCATCGTGCCGGTAGATCTCCTGCCGGAGGAACTCGGCCATCGCCGCGTGAAGCCGGAAACTCTCGGCGAACCGGATCACCGACGATGGTGGCACCACATCCAGCAGGGCCAGGAAGAGCGATTCGTAGGCCCGGAATTCCTGGAAGGAGCGGCGCACCTCCCGGCCCCAATCGTTCTTCACGATCGGCGGCATCTGCCGGTGATCGCCGACCACGATCAGGCGGCCATCGGGGCGCAGGGGCAAGGTGGCCATCACGGCGTAGGGAATGCTCATCTGCGACGCCTCGTCCAGCACGGCGATGTCGAAGAGCCGGTGGCTGAAGACCGATTCACCCGTCTTCTTCCGCGCCCGCGCGAGCCCGATGATGCTGCCCGGGGTCGCCCCGACCGCCGTCCATCGCTCGGCCGCGAGGCGATCCCACCCCGCGCGATCCCTGGAAAGCCCGTGCACGCCATCCGGAAGGTCCTCCTTCGGGCTGACCCGAAAGAGCGGAACCTCCAGCAGGCGGGCATCGAAGAAGGACGCCCAGATCCCGGGATAGCTCGCGGCGATCTCCCGGAACTCTGCCTGGACTCCACGCAACTTGTCGAGCAGGACGTCGATGGCCGCGTGGGTGGTGCAGGTGAGGGAGATCCGGCAATCGAGCCCGGCAGCCATCGCCCCCTGCATGCGGGCGAAGAGGGCGAACGCCGTGCTGTAGCTCTTGCCGGTGCCGGGCGGCCCCTGGACCATCAGCAGCGGGTCGCCGCCGTGGTCGCCGATGTAGTCGCGGGTGGTGCCCGCGAAGGGATGAAGGGCGCCGGCCTGCTGGAGCGCATCCAGCCCGGCCAGGAAGCGGGCCTGCGCGGCGATCGCGGCTTCAGGCCAGGTGACCGGAAGCAGGCCCTCCGGCTGGCGGGCGAGGTGGGCATAGACGGGATTCTGGCCGCCAGCCAGCAGGCCCTCGACCACCGTCGCCGCCCGCTCGCCGTTGATGTCGTTCGGGTTCGGATCGAGCGAATACCGGTCGCCATCGACGAGATCGACGGGATGCCCCTTGAACGTGAAGGCGCGCGGACTGGTCTGCCCCTGATGCTCCAGGAGGGCAATCGTCGCGAAGGCGGCAATCGCCCGGCCCTCGGCGTCCCGTTCGACCTCGAGCCGGTCCAGGATCACCCGCATCCGGTAGAGCAGGCTCTTCGCGGTCGGCGTGTAGGGACGCTGGTCGGCGTGTGGCAGGCGGGAATCGACCTCCGTCCGGGGCGCGAGGACCAGCCAGTCACCGGCCTTGATCGAGGAGAGCGCCAGCGCCTCGTCCAGGCTGCAGGCGATCCCGTCGGACGCAAGGCGAAGGCGAATGGCGATGCCGTCCCAGGTGGCCTCGGTCTCGGCGCGCTGCTCGGGGGTATAGCTGGCCCGCTTCGCCTCCGGATGGGCCTCCAGAAAGGCCGTGCGGTAGGTCTCCTTCAAGGCCTTGCGCCGCTGGGTCTCCCGATACCGGGCGAGCATCTCCGGGTCCTGGTCACCCTCGTGGAAGGTGACGACCAGCGCCTCGCCATCCAGTACCCGCTCCTCGGGGGGCTTGTGGCGGGCACCCTTCCAGGCGGCCAGCTCGACGTGCCGCTCGATGGTGAGGAACTCGTCCAGCGCCGCCGCGAGGGTGGGCGCCTTCGCGGTGAACGTGGCGAGATCGGGCAGCGCGAAGGCGGAGTGGGTGGTCTGCCGGTTCCCGGCAAAGTCGGCGGCGATCCACTCCATCGCCTCCAGGCGGCGGGC
>JBQCJS010000273.1:0-5111 GCA_051952485.1 Thermomicrobiales bacterium
GGATCGCGCCGAGATCGAGGGTGATCCACGCCTGGTCCGGCGTGTTTCCGGTGCTCTGCCAGCTCGTGGACGGGTCGCCATCGTGCGCGGCAGCGGAGGCGGAGGAGTTCGCGGAGTGGAGGCTGCCGGCGATCGGCAACGGCTGGCCGGTGAAGGCCGGGTTCGATCCCGCCGGAACCTGCGATGCCCCATCGTCCACGGTGGGCGTTGCGCTCGCCGCGATCGTCGGCGTCGAGTCCGGTGTTTCCGCGATGGTCGCGGTGGGTGACTGGGTCGGAGTGGTCTCCGGGGTCACCGGGAGGGCCATCGCGCCGCCGATGGCGTTGATCGTCAGGTATTGCCCGGAGACATACCCGGTGCGTCCGCCGCAGGTGACGGGCTGCCAGCCGTTGCTGGGCGACCCGGCGAGCGTCACGGTGGTTCCCTCCGTGAGGACCGTGATCACCGCGTAGTTCGTCCCGGCGCCGGTGCGGCAATTGACGCCATCGCCGCCGGTTCCGGTCACCCGCGCGGTCCCCGCAGGCACCGTGGCCGTCGCGGTTGGTGTCAGGGTAGGCGTCGGCGTTGACGGCTGGACGGTGATGGTCAGGTATTGCGACGAGACGTAGCCGGCGCGGCCGTTGCAGGTGACGGGTTGCCAGCCGTTGCTCGCGGCGCCGTTGAGGGTGACGGTCGCACCCTCGGCGAGCACGACGATGACCTGGGCCGATGTGTTCGGCGCGGTGCGGCAGTTCACGCCACCCCCGCCGGTGCCGGTCACGCGGGCCTGCCCGGGATTGGGGGCGGTCGTTGCCGTGGGCACCGTCGTCCGGGTGGGGGTGTTCGTCGGCACCGTTGTCCGGGTGGGCGTGCGGGTCGGCGTGGCGGACGCAACCGGTGTCCGGGTCGGGGTAGCCGTTGGCACGGCCGTCCTGGTCGGAGTCGAGGTGGGGACCGGAGTCGAGGGCAGGCTCGTGATGGTGAGGTACTGCGCGGACACCCAGCCAGCGCGGCCGCCGCAGATGACGGGCTGCCAGCCGTTGCTCGCGGTTCCGTTCAGCGTCACGAGGGCGCCTTCAGCGAGGGTCGTGATGACGCTGTAGGACGTCCCGGCGCCGGTCCGACAGTTGACCCCTCCGCCGCCGGTGCCGGTCACGCGCGCCTGCCCCGGGTTCGGCGTCGCGGTGGGCGCGGGCTGGGTCGGGGTGAGGGTGCGAGTCGGGGTGTTCGTGGGCGCCAGCGTTCGCGTCGGCGTCGCGGTGGCGGAGGCCGTTGCGGTCGGCGTGCGGGTTGGCGTCGCGGTCGCCGTCCTCGTGGGCGTGGCCGTGGGTGTCGGGGTCGTGAAGCTGCCGAGGTACTGGGCGGAGACGTATCCCTGCCGCCCGTTGCAGATCACGGGTTGCCAGCCATTGCTCGCGGTGCCGTTGAGGGTGACCGTCGCACCCTCTGCGAGCTCGACGATGACCTGGGCCGACGTGTTCGGGGCGGTGCGGCAGTTCACGCCACCCCCGCCGGTGCCGGTCACGATCGCCGTCCCCGTTCCCGCCGGAAGCGTGGAGGTGGCCGTCGGGGACGCGGTCGGGGAAACCGTGCCCGTCGGGGTCGTGGTTGTGGTCCGGGTCGGGGTGGCGACCGTGCCCGTGGGCGAGGGAGTCGGGCCACCGGCCGAGACGTAGATCGAGCCGTAGGCGCGCGCTCCGGAGGTGAGGCCTGTGCCGACGTAGTCGTAGGAGCCGACGTTCGCCGCCGGGATCACGATCGTCGTGGTGCCGGTGCCGAGGGCGTTCGTGGTGAAGGTGCCAAGGACCTGGCCGGAGGCGTTGCCCCAGCGCAACTGGACCTGCTCGTTCGCACCGTAGCCGCGTCCGGTAACGCTCACCTGGGTGCCAGACGGCCCGCCGGTCGGGGTGCGGGAGAGGCTGGGCGCCACCGAGAAGGGGGACGATTCCTGCTTGCCGCTGCTGGCGCCCCGGGCGATCACCTGGTAACTGCCACGCGGGGTCTCGGGCACGGTGATGGTGGTCGAGAAGGAGCCGCCGCTCGCCGTGACGGTTGCCAGGGGAGACGACGAGGTGCTGTTCCAGTAGATGCGCACGGACTCGCCGCTGGTGTAGCCGGAGCCGCTGACGGCGATGCTGCCGCCCACCGAGCCGGAGGTCGGCGAGATCTGGAGGGTGCTGCCACCCGGCTTCTCGTTCAGCGGGTGACCGCAGGCCGCCGCCGCGACGGCGGGATCGGCGCCGGATTGCCAGGTCATCTCCACGCCGAGCTGGGAGACGTAGCCCCCGGCGCCAAGGCCGATGTCGTCCCAGGTGCCATCGGCGAGGTCGATCGACGAGCGGCTGCCGACGGTGGCGTAGACGTCGGAAGCGCCCTTGCCGTAGCCGACATTCAGGCCGTCGCGTGCTGCATCCGCCCCGGAATAGCCCTGGGGGAGGTCCTGGGGATTCGAGGCGAGCTTGTTGAGGTAGCGGGTCGCGGTGGTGTTCCACCAGTCGTCGACGCGGAACCACGGTCCGGTGTCGAGGATCGGTTCGACGCGGCAGGCGCCGGTGGCGAGATTGGTGACCTTGACATAGCAGCTGGAGCCACAGTTGGTCATCTGGCCCCAGTAGGGGCCGCCGGGGCAGTTCGTGGGGGTGCAGGCGGGCAAGGAGACGAAGTAGTCGTTGGGGACGATGATGTGACCGCTGGAGGTCATGCCCCCGACGAGCCCTTCCTTCGTTCCGGAGACGACGTAGGTGCCGGGTCCAGTCATCTGGCTTTCGGCAGACACCGGCTCCGGCGAGATCCCGGCGAAGGGCAGGGTCCCGAGGTCGGCCAGCAGGCCCGCGAGCAGCAGCAGGACGAGGGCCCCGCGGGTGACCGCTGGCCACATGGCGCGACGATTCCGCCCGCCGGCAGGCGGACCGCTCCGGTTTCGATCGTGGATTGCACGCATGGACGCTCCCCAACTCCCTCGTGTTGGCGATGCCGATGCTGCCCGGTCCCCGGCGAGCGCGACGCGTGCCGGGTCGTGGCCGTGGCCCGATGGATCGACAGGAACCCTCCTGCCCAGGCCCGGCCGGACGACGCTCAGCCCAGCGTCCGTCCTCGTGGCAGCAACGAGCAGTAGATGAGTCGACAAACGGGAATGTGCCGACAATGGAGACCCGATGGATGCCCAGGGCGAACCCATCGCACGCGACGCCGATCAGCCAAATCCGACGTGGTGTCCGGCAATCATACGTCAAGGCGTCTGCCATCGCCGAACCGCGCCGGCCCGACCGGGAGGAATGGCGCTGCCAGCGCAACCGCAACCCATCCCGAATGGGCCATCGCCCGTGCGATGCGTTCAGCGGCCCCGAGCGGGAGCGGCGGCGGATTCCCGCAGCCACGCGACGGCCTGGGGCCGGTGGGGGGCGAGGTTCTTGTAGGCGGCGATGTCGTCCGGTAGGTGCTCCAGGACGGATGCGAGCTGGTTCGCCCAGGCCGGGACGGTCGCGATGGCCGCCAGCGGGCAGAGCTGGTTCTCGATCAGGAAGAGGAGGCAGCCGCTCATCGGGAGCCGGACCAGATGCTGGACCTCGATCCGCAACCGGAGCTCGCCGAACTCCCCGGAGGCGATCAGGGCATCGCGCCGGGTTGGGTCGTGGTGGTGGGCGTTCTCCAGGCTGGCGTCGAGGTCGCCGGCGTCGTGCATGCTCCAGTTCGTGCGGCGGACGATCTCGCCCGGCGGCAGGTCGAGCAGGAAGCGCTCGCTCCGTTCCACGATGCCCATGCCGTGCAGGCGGGGCACGGGTCCATGCAGGTCATGGAAGGTCATGCCCAGGTCGAAGATCGGCGACCACGATCCCGCGAAGGTGGAGGCGGCGCCCTCCAGGACCAGCGATCCGGCGCGTGGTTCGAGCAGGAAGATATCCTCCACCGCTTCCCGCGCCGCGAACTGCAGCGGTGGACAGGGGAGCGACGTGTCATCGCCGAACACGAACCGTTGGCGGGTGCCGGAGCGCCGGTTCTCCCACAGGAAGGCATCGCCCGGGTCCCGGTGCAGGGCCATCACCTGCGGATGGTCGGTCGCCAGCAGGTCGAGCATGAACAGGAGGGCGTCCCATTCCGCCGCGCGCAGGTGGGGCGCCACCATGCAGCGGCGGGGATCGCGGTCGAGGATGGCGCGGCGATAGGCCAGGACCGTCTCGTAGGTCTCGTCGACGGCAGTCACGGTGTCGCCCCAGCGGCCCGCCGCGGTGTCGACGGCGGACCGGGCGCTGACGACATTCGTGCTGTAGCGGTAGGCATCGGACCCGTCGGTGAAGGGCCAGGCGACCCGGTGAAGGGGCGTGGTGTGGTTCACAGGTCCAGCTCCAGTTCGGGCGTCGATGCGCGGGAAACGCAGGGGTACATGACGGTCGCTGTCGTTGCCGTCCGTTGCTCGCGGCTCAGGATGAGGTCGCGGTGATCGGGCGTCCCGGCGCAGACGCGGACCTCGCATTCACCGCAGACGCCGCGCGTGCAGAGGCGGGGGAGCGGCACGCCCGCGCTGTCCAGCGTGGCGAGCAGCGAGACGTTCGCCGGCACCTCGATCCGGCGCCCGGTGCTCCGAAGGATCACGGTGAACGGATCGCTGGTCGCGGCTGCTAGCGCGGTGAACGCCTCGACGTGCAGGCGCTCCGGCACCCAACCCGCCCGGGCGCCTTCGTCCAGGAACCAGTCGAGGAAGGCGGCAGGACCGCACGCCCAGGCATGGGCTCCTACCGGCTGGCGACGGAGGGCATCCGCGACCGCGTCCATCAGCTCGCCGCGATGGCGGACTCGCGTCAGGGCCTCCCCGGCAAGGGCCGCGAGGTCGGCTAGCAAGGGGGGATCGGGGTCGTGGTGGGCGTAGATGACAGAGAACGGGCGCTGCCAGCGGGCGGCGGCGCGAGCGTGGGCGAGGATGGGAGTGATGCCGATACCGGCGGCGATGAGCAGCGCCTGGCGGGCATCCGGGACCGGGCGGAAGGCCGACTTCGGACCGGCGACGGTCAGGATGTCGCCCACGCGCACGGTTGCGTGGAGCCAGTCGGAGCCGCCGCCGCGATGCAGCCGCTGCACGGCGATCCGGTAGCAATCCGGCAGCACGCCATCGTCCAGCAGCGAGTAGGCGTTGATCG
>JBQCJS010000274.1:0-8733 GCA_051952485.1 Thermomicrobiales bacterium
CCCTTGCCGCGCAGCCGGAACTGCTGGCCCGATTGCGTGCCGGACGGGATCTTGAAGACGACCTCGCCATCCAGCGTGTCGATCGCCACTTCGTCCCCGAGCGCGGCCTGGGCCACGTTGATCCCGACCTGGCTGTGGATCGCCTTGCCATGCCGCTCGAAGAACTTGTGCGGTTCAACCCGCACCTTGACGTAGAGGTTGCCGGCCGGCCCGTTGTTCGGTCCGTCCTCCCCCTGCCCGCTGAGGCGCAGCGTCGCGTTGTCATCGACCCCGGCGGGAACGGTCACCGCGATGGTCCGCGTGTGCCGGGTGCGCCCCCGGCCCCGGCAGACCTCGCAGGGCTCCGTGATGTTCACGCCCTCGCCCTGGCAGGTCGGGCAGGTGGTGGAGGTCATGAACTGGCCGAGGATCGTCTGCTGGACGCGCCGGACCTCGCCGCTGCCACCACAGGTGGAGCAGGAAGGTGGAATCTTGCCATCGCGCATCCGGGTGCCGTGGCAGGCCTCACAGGTCTCCAGGCGGTCGACCTCGACGGTCTTCTCGGCGCCGAAGACGGCTTCCTCGAACGCGAGGTCGATCGAGACCTGGATATCCGCGCCACGCGGCGGTGCCGCCTGGCGACGACCTCCGGCCCCCTGCTGGGCCCCGCCGAAGAAGCTCTCGAAGATGTCGGCGAACGGGGAGCCCGCCCCGCCGAAGCCGAACGGATCGGCGTTGAAGCCGCCGCCATTCGCCGCCGCATGACCGAAGCGGTCGTAGGCTGCGCGGCGATCGGCATTCGAAAGCACCTCGTACGCCTCGTTCAGCTCCTTGAAGCGGTCCTCGGCGTCGTGGTCCTTGTTCACATCGGGGTGGTACTTGCGCGCCAGGGTTCGGTAAGCGCGCTTGATCTCCTGCTCGCTGGCCGAGCGCTCGACCCCGAGCACCACATAGTAGTCGCGTTTTTCAGCCATGGGTCATCTTGTCGCGTGAGAGCAGCCGGATTGCATGGTTATCGAGGATGTGGCGGCTGCGGCATGGGGATCGTGGGACAGCAGTGTCCGCGATTCGAGTATAGCGTCACGATTGCGCCAGAACCAGCATCCTGGCACTCTCGGGACTGGAGTGCCAGGACATACGATAGCCGAACAGCGAGGCACGAACCGGGGCAATTGGCTCAGTCGACCTTCCGGAGGTCGATCACCGTCCCGCGCCGCCGGCGGGCGGTGCGATAGAAGAGCGGCGCCGCCAGGGAGAGGTACATCCTGGCATCCAGGTCGTCGATCAGGTGCTGGGGAATGCCGCTCGCCCCGAACCGGGCGCCTGCGATGGCGCCAACGATCGCTCCCGCCGTATCGGCGTCTCCTCCAAGCCCGACGCGCGGGAAGACGGCATCCTCGAATCGCGATGCGGCGAACGCCTCCGCGATGAGGGCAGCAAGGTATCCCTCGACGCTCTCCTCCGCCGGAGCCGGTTCAGCGTCCCACGGCTCTTCGCGTGCGGCCGCCCGGACCGCCCGGGCAACCGTCGCCGTCAACGCGGCCTGCCGATCCCCGCCGTGGCTGAGGCGCGTCACCGTCCGGGCATCGGCCTCCAGGCTGATGGCATCGTCGATATCGACCGCGTGCAGCAGTCCCACCGGTACCCCACGCACCGCGACGGAGAGATCGACGGCCTCGTCGCTCCCCGCCACGACCAGGCCGCTGGTGGCCTCGGCGCGTTCCACCCCCGTGATCACCGCATCCGGCAACCACCGCCGGGAATCACCGCGCAGGAGAAATCCGAGCCGGGTGTTGATGTTCTCCGGGTCGATCAGGCCATCGTTGGTGGTCAGCGATTCCACGATGCAGAGGGTGACCTCGGTCTCGTCGGTGATGACCCCGGTCGGCGCACCCTCGCGCCCTGCGTCGTCCCCGACGTACCCGGTGATGGCCCCGTACCGCGCGGCGACCGCTTCCGGTTCCAGGCCGATCAACGGCCGGCCCAGGGCGTCGCCGATCGCGAGTCCGAGGAGCGCCCCGATGAACTGATCCTCCGTCGCGCGGGCCACGATCAGGCTCCTTCCGGGATCGCCACGGACGCTCGGGCGACACCCGCCTTCGTGGAAGTCGCCATCACGCCGATCGTCGCACCAGCCGGCGCACGGACGATCCACTCGGCCCGGGCCCGCGTCAGGTTCGGCAACCCGTTGCCATAGGGCAGGGAGCCGAACTGGTTGGCACGGCCTTCCAGCGGTTCGAGTTCCTGGTCCGGCTTGCCAGATACGATCGCCGATCCCTCCGGGAGGTCGAGCGATACGGTCACCGGCTTGATCCTGCCGGTGGCGAGGCCGTTCTGGCTCAGGTAGGTCGGCAGGAAGCCGGTGTTCTGGACGACGGCACCGACGCGGTAGAGGTCGCCACCGAGGGATTCCGCAGTCGTTTCGCTCAGGACGATGCGTGGGAGAGTCTGCGCGGCGCGGAGCACGAAGCGGGCGTTCCCCTCCGTCACGTCGTCCAGCAGCGGGCCCGGCGGGTTCTGCCAGCCGAACTTGTAGTCCCAGCCGCCAATCTCGACCGGTCCGAGCTGCGGATGGTCGAAGGGCGTCCACGGCAGGAAACCGTGGCCAGGCACATGCTCGTCGAGCGCCTTCACCATCGCGACATCGTCCGCGTCGGCGTGGTCGGTCATCCAGCCGATGTAGTCCTTGACCTCGACCCCTGCCAGGCGCGGGAGGCTCCAGAGTTCCGTCGAGAAGGAATAGGACCCGAAGGTGAGGTACATCCAGTCGAGCACCGCGCCGTGGATCGGCTGCTTCTTGTCGTAGGCGTAGTCGTCGTGGATGGAGATGCAGGGATAGCCAGTCTCCTCCACCCCCATCTCGCCGATCGCCTTGTAGATCTTCAGGTCCAGTTTCGGCATGTCGCTGTCCGGCATGTTCGACGACGGACGCAGGATCACCGCCGACCAGGTGTGGAAGTGCTGGGAGCCACCGATGTTCGGATGGGCGTGAATGAACTCCGCCAGGGCGCGTGTCTCGGGATCGGAGAGGGGGAATTCGCCCGCCCCCTTCTGCACCCACTCCGGCGCCCATTCGTAGGGGAAGTTCCGGTTCAGGTCCAGTCCCCAGAGGTCGTTCGCGAGCTTGATGGCGCCGCCATCCCAGTCGGCGATCTCGCCCTCCGGGAGGACGAAGTAATACTCCCCGCCGAATTCGTCCGGCCCCCGGCGGACCATCACGCGCGGATCGTCCGGGGAGGTTTTCCACGGTCCGTTCGGGTCCTTGATGCGCATGCTGGCGACCACGCCATCGCCGTTCAGGTCCGCGCGGATGAGGCCGTCCTTCTGCTCGGGTTCCGGATAGGGCCGCATGGAGGAACGCATCCGGTCCTGCGAGGTCAGGTAGCGTTCGGCGCCGTCCACCATGATCTCCGGCACGATGTAGAAGGTAGCCGTATCGAGCAGCAGGGTGATGGCCTCGTCGGTGCCGTAACCGGTAAGCAGGATGTGGATCAGCTTGAGGACCGTCGCGCAGCCGGTCACCTCACCGGCGTGGATGTTGGCGTCGACGAAGTACGCCGGCTTTTCGTCCGCCGGACCGGTCCCCGTGCTGGTGATCGTCAGCGCCCAGATGTCCCGGCCCTCGAAGGACTTGCCGATGCTCTCCATCGTCACGAGGCCGGGATGCGCCTCGGCCCAGGAGCGCAGGAGATCGGTGAGGTCCTGGTAGCGATAGTAGCGATCGGGACGGTATTCGGCGCTGGTGGCGACCCACGGAGAGCTTGTCGGCATGAGAGGAACTCCCGGTTCGTGTTGCGGCGGGGAAAGGACGCGCGAGGTCGCGGGCCCCGGACGAACCGTAGGCGCGGGCACTGCGGGTGTCAATGCCCGGGACGTCGCGTTGACGGTCTGCGCGGTGAAACCTAGACTCGCGACAGAGACCGCCAGTTCCGGGCAAACGGAAAGGACTGCCCTTCCGTTGCCCACATCCCCCGGAGACCCGACCGCATGACCGCTTCCTCCCTCGATCTTTCCGCTGCCAGCGTCGCGACCCAGGCCATTCACGCTGGCGAACGCGCATCCATCGGCAATGCCACGCCGACCGTCAACGCGATCCAGCTGAGCACGGCCTTCAGCTACCCGGACACGGCGGAGCTGGACGATGTCTTCTCCGATCCGCGCAAGGGATATGTCTACTCACGGCATGGCAGCCCGAACGTGCAGGCCCTCGAGGACGCGATCGCAACACTCGAACGCGGCGGAGGCGCCATTGCCTACGGGTCGGGCATGGCGGCGATCAATGCCGCGATCACCCATGTGGCGGAACCCGGCGATACGATCCTCGCCTCGCAGGACATCTACGGTGCTGTCTTCGCGACGCTGAATACGCATTTCCGGAAGTACGGAGTCGCTGCCGAATTCGTCGACATCCTGGACCTGGACGCCGTCCGGGCCAGGGCCGAGGCCGTGAACCCGAAGGCGATCCTCCTGGAGAGCATCTCCAACCCGCTGCTGCGCGTCGCGGACATCGCCGCCGTCGCGGAGATCGCGCGGGCGGTTGGCGCGCTCCTGATCGTGGACAACACCTTCGCCACGCCGATCGTCACCCGGCCGCTCGACCTCGGCGCGGACCTGGTGGTGCATTCGACCACCAAGTTCATCTCCGGTCATGGCGACGTCACGGGCGGCATCATCGTCACCTCCGAGGAGCGCACGCCCGTGATCCGGGAGGAGAATCGCCTCTCCGGCGCTATCCCCGGCCCGTTCGATTCCTGGCTCTCGCTGCGCGGCCTCAAGACCCTCCCGCTGCGGATGCGCGAGCATTGCCGGAATGCCGCCGAGGTCGCTGCGTGGTTGGCCGACGATTCGCGCGTGGCGGCGGTCAACTACCCTGGGCTGAACGGTCCACTTCCCGAAGGGCAGTTCCTGAACGACCTTCACGGTGCGATGCTCTCCTTCGACATCGTCGACGCCGGACGGGAGCAGGTCTTCGCCTTCCTCGACAACCTCTCCCTGATCCAGTCCGCGACGACCCTGGGCGATGTCTACACGCTCTCCCTCTATCCCGCGATCTCCTCGCATCGCGGCTACACGCCGGACCAACGCCACGCGATCGGCATCGGCGACGGCCTTGTCCGGCTCTCGGTCGGGATCGAAGGGATCGCGGACATCATCGCGGACCTCGATGTCGCCCTCACCGCCGCGACCGGTCGTTCGCGATAAGCGACCACGAAGCACGGAGGATCACCGCTTGGACCATCCCTACCCACTCGAACGCTGGCCCGCCGGACACCGCGCCGCGCTGCTCGTTGTCGTTCACATGACCACCGCAGATGACACCGACCCGTCGGTCCCGGCGCCGGGTCTCGACTATGCGACGACCGGGTTCCAGCACCTGCTCCGCACCCTCGCCGATCTCGACGTGAGCACGACGACCGCGTGGGGCGAAGGCGCCCTCGCCAGTTCGCCGCACCTGGCTCGCCTCGCGCTCGAGGAGGATCACGATGTGATCCCGGCTGGCGCTGCCGCCGTCGAGCTCGCTGCCCGCATCACCGGATCACCGGTGAGCGGGGCAATGACCGAGGTCGAGACGGGGTTCACCGACCTCACGTGGATCGTCACGAACCGCGGCGGAGATGTGCCCACGGTCGTCGGGGAGGGTATGGTGGCGATCCCGACCTCGCCCTTCTGGACCGACGCTGCCTGGTTCGATCCCGAGCGGCCAACGCCGCCCTCCGCCCTGCTCGAAGCGTGGTCCCAGGGACTGCAATCGGTCCGGTCCAGCGGGCAGCTGATGACCGTGATCGTGCATCCGCACCTCTCCGGGCGACCCGGATTCCTCGAGGCGATCGCCCGCTTCCTCGATGAGGCGATCGGCGCGGGCGATGTGTGGATGCCGCGCGGCTCCGACCTGGCGGAATGGTGGCGCGCCCGCACGCCCCGCACGGATGAAAGGTAGGCTCCGATGACGCAATCCCGGATGATCGTCCACGGCGGCCCGATCCTGACCATGGACCCGGCGCAGCCCGAGGTCGAGGCGATCGGCATCGTCGGCAATCGCATCGCGGCGGCGGGGTCGCTCGCCGACGTGCGCGCCCTCGTCCCGGGGGCTGAGGCATTCGACCTTGCCGGGCGGCTGGCCACGCCGGGGCTCTACGACGCGCACTGCCACGTGATGATGACCGGGTTCGCCCTGAACGAACTGGACCTCTCGGCGGAAGCCGCGCCGGGCATCGCGGACATCCAGCGCCTCGTCGCGGAGGCGGCCGCCCGCGTCCCCGCCGGGACGTGGATCATCGGCCAGGGATACGACCAGGCCTCGCTGATCGAGCAGCGCCATCCCACACGGGAGGATCTCGACGCCGTCGCGCCGGACCATCCCGTCCTCCTCTGGCGATCGTGCCACCACATCGCGGCCGTCAACTCGGCGGCGTTGCGCGTAGCCGGCGTCTCGGAGGCAACTGCCGATCCCGGTGATGGCCGGATCGACCGTGACCCATCCGGTGAGCCGACCGGCGTCCTGCGCGAAGCGGCGGTCGGCCTCGTCTCCTCCGCGATCCCGGAACCGAGCGAGGACCAGATCGCCGAAGCCATCGTCGCGGGCGGGAACGCCTTCCGCCGTCACGGTGTCACGAGCGTGGCCGAGGCCGGCATCCGCCTGCCGGAACAGATGCGCGCCTATCAGCGCCTCGCCGGGCGCGGCGACCTTCCCCTCCGCACCTACCTGATGATGATCATCGACGACACGCTGGATGCGCTGATCGACCTCGGGATCACGACCGGGTTCGGCGACGACTGGCTGCGCATCGGCAACGCGAAGCTCTTCTCGGACGGCTCCATCGGCGGACGCACCGCGCGGATGCGAAAGCCCTACGAAGGCGAGCCGGACAACTACGGCATCTGGATGATCCCGCCGGACGAGATCAAGGCCAAGGTCCTCCGCGCCCACCTCGCCGGCTTCCAGATCGGCATCCACGCCATCGGTGACGCCGCGATCGAGCTGATCCTGGACGCCTACGCCGAGGCGCAGGCGGCGGCGCCTCGTCCAGATATCCGGCACCGGATCGAGCATTGCTCGATCGTCGACCTGCCGCTGATCGAGCGCATCGCGCGGGAGAAGGTGGTGCCCATTCCCGGCACGACCTTCCTTCACTACACGCGGCCTGCCTACGAACAGAATCTCGGCCGGGACCGGTTCCGCTACGCCTATGCAATGAGGACCTTCGAAGAGCATGGCATCATCGCTGCGGCAAGCAGCGATGCGCCGGTGGTGCCCGTCGATCCCCTGCTCGGCATCGAGACGATGGTCACCCGCCTGGATCGAACCGGCGCCGACGCCTGGACCGAGGAACGCATCGGCGTGGAGGACGCGATTCGCGCCTACACGGTCAACGCGGCCTACGCCTCCCACGAGGAGACGACCAAGGGCACGCTGAAGCCGGGTTACCTGGCCGACATCACCATCTTCGATCGCGATCTGCGCGCGATCGAGCCGACCACGATCCACACGGCGGCGGTCGACGCAACCATCCAGGATGGCACGGTCGCGTACGGTCGATCCTGAGACCCGAGGAGACGAAGACCCCATGAAGCTCACCTACATCGGACACTCCGCCTTCATGCTCGAAGCCGACGGGAAGACCGTGCTGGTCGATCCATTCATCACCGGCAACGGCGCTGCGACCGTCAGTGCGGACGACCTCACGGCGGACGCCATCCTTCTGACGCACGCCCACAACGATCACGTCGGCGACACCATCCCCATCGCGAAGCGAACCGGGGCGGTCGTGATCGGCACGTTCGAACTGGCGACGTGGATCGGCTCGCAAGGGGTCGAGAACGTCTCCCCCGGCAATCACGGCGGGACGATCGCGTTTCCCGGCGGCACCGTGAAGTTCGTCCCCGCCTGGCACACCTCCAGTTATGAATCGGACGAGGGCGTGGTGGCGCCGGGCGTCCCCGCCGGCCTCGTGGTCCGCTTCGGCGGCAGGACGATCTACTTCGCCGGCGATACCTGCCTCTTCCTCGACATGCAGCTGATCGCCGAAGAGGACCTGGACGTGGCCGTGCTGCCGATCGGCGACCGCTTCACCATGGGTCCGCAGGACGCCGCGCGGGCAGCGGGCATGCTGCGCGCCGGCACGGTGATCCCCTGCCACTACAACACGTTCCCGCCGATCCAGCAGGATGCGGGCGCCTTCAAGGAGCTGGTCGAGGCACGGACGGCTTCCCGCGTACTGCCGCTAGTGCCCGGCGAATCGGTGGAGCTGTAGCATGTCCGGCCCCGCCGACACGTCGAGTCCCGACCGCGATCAGTTCAACGCGGAGATGCAACGGACGGCCTTCCAGCACAAGGCCGTCTCGCGCCTGCCAGCCGGAGAGGTCCTGGACCTTGCGATCGCCTTCTTCACCGAACGCGGATACCGCGCGGCACGGACCGGACGACCGAACCAGGTCTTCGTGATGGGCAAGGGCGAGGGGATCCTGCCGCGCGTGACCGGGGAGGTCGCGGCCCGCGCCGATGTCGGCAGGCCGGGCGTGACGCTCGTCACCCTCGACGCGGTGGGGGAGCGTCTGGGGCCGGCCATGCAGGCCTTCTACGGGGAGCTACGGTCGCGCCGGACGCCTAGGTCGGCGGCTCCCCCCGATCACGACACGGCCATATCCTGACGAGGCTCGCACCCAAAACCCGTGCCGAAGGGGACCGGCAAAAGGTGGGTGTTATACCAATGAAAAAGATAATTTTGGCTTAACTGTTACCCCGAGGAACAAGAC
>JBQCJS010000275.1:0-5939 GCA_051952485.1 Thermomicrobiales bacterium
GCTCGACCATGACCGCACCAACGAACCCCACCGGGGAATCGACTACCCGCCGCGACCCGGCGACGCTCACCTGGCGCGATGTGACGCTGGACGATGTGCGGGCCGCGCGGGAGCGGATCATGCCGCACCTGCATCGCACGCCCCTGCTCGCCACCGCGGCCCTCAGCGACATGACGAACACCCGCCTCGGCCTGAAGGGCGAGGCCTTCCAGCGCACCGGCTCCTTCAAGGCGCGGGGAGCCCTGAATGCGATGCTCCGGCTCTCGCCGGAGGAACGCGAACGCGGCGTCATCACCCTCTCGGCGGGCAACCACGGTCAGGGAATCGCCTTCGCCGCGGCGAAGGTCGGCGTGACGGCGCACGTCTTCATGCCGGAGACGGCGGTGCCGACCAAGGTCGCGGCGATCCGTGGTTACGGCGCGGAATGCCACTTCGCGCCCTCGATGGACCAGCTCTTTCCGGCGATGGACGCCTTCCGGATCGAGCATGGGCTGACCTACATCCCGCCCTTCGCGCATCCGGACATCGTCGCCGGGCAGGGCGTGGTGGGCCTTGAGATCCTGGAGGACCTGCCCGATGTCGGGGCCATCGTGGTGCCGATCGGCGGCGGGGGCCTGATCTCCGGGATCGCCACCGCCGTGAAGGCGCTCAAGCCGGACGTGCGCATCGTCGGGGTCGAGCCCGAGGGCGCGAGCGTCGTGAGCCGGAGCCTGGCTGCGGGGACCTGCCTCCAGGATCACGCGCCGACAAGCATCGCGGACGGACTCTGCGCGCCCTTCGCGGCCCCGCTGACGCAGTCGATCATCGGGCATCTCGTGGACGAACTCGTGCTGGTCAGCGACGAGGAGATCGTCGGGGCGCTGCACCTGATCCTCGAACGCTGCAAGGTGCTCGTGGAGCCGTCCGGCGCGGCGGCGGTCGCGGCATTGCTGGCCGGGAAGGCGGGCATCGCGCCCGGCACGCCGACCGTCGCGGTCCTCAGCGGCGGCAACATCGACCGCGCCCGCCTGAAGACGCTGCTGTAACCGTTCCTCGACCGCACACCAGATGCCCGCACGGGCGCGCTCCGTCAGGGCTCCACGACGACCGACGCAACCATCCCCGCGTGTGGCGGGCAGAAGATCGCGAACGTCCCGGCCTCGGTCGCCGTCGTGCGGTAGGTCTCGCCGGGTTGCAGGAGCGGCACGTTCTCGAACCCACGATCGGCCGACATCACCACGTGGGAGAGCGTCCCTTCATTCACCCACGCGATCGTGTCCCCGACATGGATCGGCTCGTCCGGAAGCTCGAACCCGCCGTCCCGGATCGTGACGCGGACAGATGCATCCAGCTCCGCTGGCGTTGCCTGCTCCGCGTCCTTCCCATTCCCGAGCACCTTCAGCATGGGCAGCGGGCTCGGCTGGACGTAGCCTCCGTCGGTCGCGCTCCACGACCACTCTCCGGTTTGCGGGAAGGTGATGGAAGCCCGAAACGTCTGCGAGACGGCGTCCGGCAGCGCGACGGCATCCACCTCGACGCCCGTCGCGCGATGCCGCGCGGTGATGGTCAAGGGAGCTGACGTCGTCACGACATGGCCCTCGATCCCGTGAGCGAGCACCTGGAGTTCGACCGCGACCGGTTTCCCAACCACGATGCCTTCGACCGGCGAGACGAGCCTCGCCAGCGCGAATCCGCCAGCGGAAACCGGGACGATCGCGGCGAGGGCAAGCACGGTGACGAGCAAGGCGGCGACGAGACGACGACGCATGGGGCACCTCCGACGGGAGATGCAACGCACCGAAGGCCATTCCGTCCGGCTCCCGCATCTCCGATACTCCCCATACATGCGGAAGTCCCCGCGCGTTCCCGAGCCCGGCGGACACCGGCGCCAGGGTGCCGGCGATGCGGATCACGGTCGCCCGGTCGAGCATCGATTCGATGCGGAAGGTCGTTCCCGCGCCATCGGACCAGATCAGCACGTTGCCGGACCACCGCGACGATGCAGGCGGGCTGTCGATCGCGAGCGGATCGGCGGGTTGCAGCACCAGCCGCCCGTTCGTGATCCAGAATCCCTCCAGGCCATTCACGGAGACCTGTTCGAGACCACCACTGCCAATCGATTGCTTCGCGAAGAGGATCGGTCCGTCCGGCGCGACGATCTGCATGAAGGCAAGGCCCACGCCGGTCTCCCCGATTTCGGGCACCGTCCCGCTCGCGGGATAGAGCAGCGTCACCACGGTCCCGCCATCCCGCTGCCAGACTTCGGAGGGGTGGCCCAGCGCGGGATCGGACGGGAGTTGCAGGGGCGCGGGCGCGAGGAGGGCTGCATCCGCCAGCGTGGTCGGGGTACCCAGCAGCAACGATCCCCCAAGCGAGGAGGGGGGCGATGGCCGGGGCGCATCGTCCGGGTCCAGCACCTCGATGCGCAGACCGGGCAGGTCGACGTGCAGCCAGCGGGCCACACTCTCCCGCGCCGTCGGGACCGCCAGCATCGCCCCGATCCCGAGCAGCACGATCACCAGCGCCGCCGCGGCGATCAGCCGGTATCGCGGTCGCGCCGGGTGGATATCCACGATTCGTTCGGGGCGGTCCGGCAGCATCCCGCCGATGCGTGCGGCCAGATCGGGCGTATCGGGGAACGCCACTTCGTCGCCGATGGCTGCCAGCGCCCGTTCCAGGTGGTCATCGCGGCTGTGGTCGTGGTCGGCTTCAGTCATGACCACGCCTCCTTCCCGATCTGCGTACGAAGCCGATCTAGGGCACGGCTCAGCCGGGACTTCACCGTTCCGCGCGGGCAGTCGAGCACTGCGGCCGTCTCCGCCTCACTCAGATCCAGCAGGTAGCGGCAGGCGATGACCATCCGGTCCTCCTCGCGCAACGTGGCGATGTGCGCGAGCAACCGGGCCCCTTCCTCGTTGCTGACGGCGATGGGTTCGGGTCCCGGACCAGCGTCGGCGAACGCTACGAGGGCATCCGGGTCCGGATCGTGGTGGCTCGCCTGGCGATACCGGGCGAGCCGGAGGTTCTTCGCCTCGTTGGCGACGATCCGCAGCAGCCAGGGCCGGAACGGTGCGCCATGCCGGAAGCGGTCCAGCGCCAACCACGCCTTGATGAACGCTGACTGGGCGGCATCCTCGGCATCGGCGGCGTTGCGCAGGATGACGAGCGCGGTGCGAAAGGCCACATCCTGATACCGCCGCACGAGGGCGGCGTAGGCTTCACGATCGTGGTGTTGCGACCGCGCAATCAGGGCCGCGTCATCAAGGTCCTCGGTCCTCACATCGCCGCTACCTCCGCCTGCCCATACAGCGCGACCGGGCAATCGGTTCCCGGCGCCCGTCGAAGGTCGACCGCACACGACGATCATGGCAGAATGGGCGTCACAGACGAAGATGGCGATGACGAGGACCACCCGTCGATCCGTCGCGGTACAGCGAGCCGTGTCGCTGAGAAACGGCCCCGACCCGATGCGTGCATGACCTCCGAGCCGCGCCCCGAACCCCACTTTCCGGGTAGTAGTCGGCGCCGGTTGCCCCCGTTAGCGGGCCGGACTGGGATGCGCCCATCTGCGCATTCGCCCCAGTCGTGGAGGCGGCCGCCGCGAGGTGTCCGCAAACCAGGGTGGTACCACGAGATCGTTCGCGCCCCTCGTCCCTCGGATGACGATGGGCGCGTTGTCGTTTTCATGGAGGTACCCCATGTCCCACTCCACTACCGTTCCGGATTCCACCCACCGCCACCGCTACTACGTGATGACCTCCATCCCGTACGTCAACGGCACGCCGCACATCGGATTCGCGCTGGAGGCCATCCAGTCCGATACCCTGGCGCGCTACCACCGTTCGCTCGGCGACGAGACGTGGTTCCTCTCCGGCACCGACGAGAACGCCCTCACCGTCGTCCAGGCAGCGGATCTCCAGGGCGCGGAACTGGTACCGCTCGTCGAGCGCAACGCCGAAGCCTTCCGCGCCATCCAGGACCCGTTGCAGGTCTTCTACTCCGACTTCATCCGCACCAGCACCGATCCCCGCCACTTCCCCGGCGCCCAGAAGCTCTGGGAGGCCTGCGCCGCGCACGGCGACATCTACAAGCGGCAGTACCAGGGCAAGTACTGCATCCGCTGCGAACGCTTCTACAAGGACGAGGAACTGGTCGACGGCAAGTGCCCGATCCACGGCACCGTGCCCGAGCTGGTGGACGAGGAGAACTACTTCTTCGCCCTGAAGAACTACCAGCAGCAGCTGGACGACCTCATTTCGTCCGACACCCTGCGGGTACAGCCGGAGCATCGCAAGGAGGAGATCCTCTCCTTCATCCGCTCCGGGCTGGAGGATTTCTCCATCTCCCGCCAGGCGCTGCGCGGGCGCGGCTGGGGCGTGCCGGTGCCGGACGATCCCGACCAGGTGATGTACGTCTGGGTCGATGCGCTCAGCAACTACATCACCGCGCTCGACTACGCGACGGACGGTGAGGCCTTCCGGCACTGGTGGCTGGAGAGCGACCAGCGCGTGCATGTGATCGGCAAGGACATCCTGCGTTTCCACGCCGTCTACTGGCCGGCGCTGCTGCTCTCCGCGGGACTCCCGCTGCCGACAACCGTCAACGTCCACGAGTTCCTGACCTCGAACGGCGAGAAGATGAGCAAGAGCCGCGGCAACGTGGTCGATCCGCTCGCCCTCGTCGCCGAGTATGGCAACGACGCCGTTCGCTACTGGCTGCTGCGCGAGATGCCGCGCACGTCCGATGGCGATTTCACCTACGACCGCCTGATCGGGCGCTACAACCAGGACCTCGCCAACGACCTTGGCAACCTGATCAACCGCAGCGTGAGCATGCTCCATCGCTACCGGGGCGGCGTCGTGCCGGCCGTCGGCGACCGGGAATCCGCCCTGCGTGCCATCGCCGGACCGATCGCCGGGCAGGTGGCCGCAGCGCTCGATCGCTTCGACTTCCGGACCGCCATCGGCGCGATCTGGGACCTCGTGACCGGCGCCAACAAGGCGATCGACGACCGCAAGCCGTGGGAACTGGCGAAGGTCGCCAAGGCCGGGGACGAGGCAGCGTCTGCCGCGCTCGATGCCGTCCTCGCGGACCTGATCGAGACGATCCGGTTGCTGGCCATCCACCTCGCGCCGTTCATCCCGGTCGGCGCGGCGAAGATCGCGGCCCAGGCAGGGTTCACCCTCGACGAAGGAGGCGATGCCACCTCGCGCGACTGGACCGACGCCCTCGCCGGGCGGGAGTTGCCGAAGGCCTCCCCGATCTTCCCGCGCATCGAAGCTCCGGTGACGAACGAGGAAGAGGCCGGAATCACCGCCTGACGAGGCGAGACGTGAGAAATGAGTCGTGATCGTCGTCGAGCGGAGGGTGCTGCCGTCATGGCAGCATCCTCTGGCCGTTGGCGCTGACGCACTGCGCCGCCCGCGTGGACCGACTCGCTCTACGTGGCACGCGGCAAGTTCCGGAAGACCCCAAGATTTCATGTCATGTTGAGCGCAGCGAAACACCCCCGTGCGAAGCACAATCGACCGAAGGTCGATACCCGGACGACACGTTTGCAGGACACCGATCCGCCAAACGATGTGGCAATCCAGACGCCGCCCATGTCAATACCGGGTTCCGGCTGGTGGTTCGCCGGAAGGTGGCGCGCTTCGCGCGGGGGTTCTCCGCTTCGCTCAGAATGACATGCTTGGTGGGCTTATGGAGTGACAGAAGCAACGCCATGTAAAGCGAGATGCACCACTGGGATCGCCCTGGGCCAGGTCAAGCGAGATCGTCCCCCCAAACCCGACGAGTGCCGAACACGGCGGCACCTCGTACTCTTCTCCTTTCCCACTCCTCACTTCTCGCGAAGCGCTGCTATCATGCCTCCGCATTCATCGGCTCCCCTCCCGGTTGACCCTCGCTCGAACCCTCCAAGGAGTACCTTCGTGTCGGAATCGGCCTCTCCATCACCATCA
>JBQCJS010000276.1:0-5368 GCA_051952485.1 Thermomicrobiales bacterium
TGGTGGATCGAGCAGCCGGCGTTCGCGCCGTACCTGCGGGAGTTCGCGAGCTACTACTACAACCGGGGCGCCGAATGGCGGCGCGGGGTGGCGATCAACTACAAGCACGATGCCTTCCCCGCCAACGCGGCCGTCTTCGATGTCGAGCGCGGCCAGCTCGCCGCGATCCGGGAGGCCTTCTGGCAGACGGACACCGCCGTGGCCAAGAATTCCTGGGGATACACCGAGGGCAACGACTACAAGCGTCCGGGTGACCTGATCGGCGACCTGGTCGACATCGTGAGCAAGAACGGCGCGTTGCTGCTGAACATCGGTCCGCGCGCGGACGGCACCGTCCCGGACGAGGACCGCGACATCCTGCTTGCCATCGGCGACTGGCTGCGGGTGAATGGCGAAGCGGTCTATGGCACCCGGCCGTGGCGGATCTACGGCGAGGGGCCGACCGCCGTGATCGAGGGACCGTTCGCGGACACGAAGCGGGAGGCGTTCACGGCGCAGGATATCCGCTTCACGCAGCAGACGCGGCTCGATGGCGGCGTCCACCGCGCCCATCTCTACGCCACGGCGCTGGCGATTCCGGACGACCGCACGCTGCGGATCGCGGCGCTGCGCGAAGGCTCGGAACACCTGCCGGAGACGATCGAGGCGGTCTCCGTGCCGACGGGCGTGCGGTTCCAGTCCATCGACTGTGCATTCGAGCGAACCCCGGACGGGCTGATCGTGACGCTGCCGGACGAGCTTCCGAGCGAGCACGCGGTGAGCGTCCGCATCGACCTCGGGACGGACCGCTAGCGCGCAGCTGGAAACGGAAGGCCCCGCGCGACGAGTCACCAGTGATCGTGCCGCTCGGCGCGCGGGATGGCAGCGGTGATCTGCCGCCGGCCTCGCCAGCCCTGGGACTGGCGCTCTCCTGTCGTCGGCTGGTTCCGGGGAGTTGGCAACGGTCAGCTCTCGGGGACCTCGTACTCCAGGTCGTCGGGAACGCCGTCCTCGGGATGGGGCAGGGCGTCGCGGTTCAGCGTGAACGCGGAGAAGGTGAACCCGCCGCCCCGCCCCTTGCGCTGGTGCCGGAGCAGGACCGGCGGCTCGCGGTCCGCGAGGTCGTTGAGCAGGCTCTTGATCTGCTCCTCGCTCAGGCGGGGGAGGGTGCTGGACGAGACCAGGTGCTTCTGGATCGCCTTGAAGGTGACATAGCCCTGCTTCTTGGTGGCGATCAGCTCGTCCAGGGCATCGTGGAGCGCCGTGCGTTCCTCCGGCCGCAGGGATTCCAGCCGCACCCCGGGGCTGCCATCGCCCACCCGTTCGCGATCCTCGTCCGGCCCTTCGTCGTCGCTGGAGGAATCGTCCACGAGCGAGGCGGACGGGAGCGAGGCGTAGCTGTTGCCGCCAGATGTCGTCAGCTTCACGAACCCCGCGTCCTGGGCAGCGTCCATGAAGACGCTGAACGGCACGCCATACCAGGCGCGGGATCGCATGCTGTGATCCTGCCCCAGCCAGTGCCCGACCTCCTGGTAGAGCATCGGCTCGTTGTTGCCGTGGCGGGCGAGGACATCCTGCACCAGCTTGAACGCCTCCTCCGGGCGCGGGAAGTCCCGCAGCGGGGTGAGGCGTGTGGTGGAGGGGGCTTCGTCCGGCTTCGTGGCGGCGGTGCGATCCGCGGTCCGGGTGCTGGATGGCCGCTTGGGAGCAGGTTCGCGGCGCACGGAAGGATCGAGGTCGCGCTCGTAGAGGAGGACGCCATCGGCGGCGGCGGAGAGCATCCGGCTCATGGCCGCATCGACCCCGATCACCACCACCTTGCGGCCCTGCTGCCGCAGGTAGTTCAGCGGATGGATGAGGTCGCCGTCACCGGTGACGATCACGTAGGTCATGATGTTGGTGTTGCGGGCGCTGGTCTCGACGGCATCGACGGCGATACGCACATCGGCGCTGTTCTTGCCGGCGGGGACATAGATGAGGTCGATCCCCTGGCGGTAGAGGTTCTCCGCGTCGATCGCCAGGTCCTGGCTGGTCCAGGGCGCGTAGGCGCGGGCGAGCACGAGGCGGCCATGCTCCTGCGCCTCCTGGATGATGAGGCTCATCTTCGGGGTGGTGAGCTTGAAGTACCGCTTCAGGCTGATCTGGAGGTTCTCGTAGTCGATCAGGAGGGCAACATCGCCGGGGACAGGATCGTTCACCACCGGCTCGCGGCTGCCGCCCGCGCCGTTGCCGTTTCGTGTGCCGGATGACGATGCGTTCACGTCCTGGTTCCTCCCCGCCTCAGACCGAATCCGGAAACCGGACCGACACGCGGTCGGTCGCTGCCCACGGCATCGTGACCGTGGCTGTGGTTGTGGCTGTGTCCATGCGGCGGTCGACCCAACCCCCGGGCATCGACCGCCCGCCGCCATCGCCACGCGATGCGCCCAGTGTCGCATATCGGCAACGACCCCGATCACCGGTCCGGCTTGCCCGGTGTCGCGTTGAACTCGCGGGCGAGGCAATCCATCAGGATCTCGTCCCACAGCGTACCCTCGTGCCACCAGTGCTCCCGCCAGCGTCCACACGCGCGGAATCCCGCCTTCTCGTAGGCGCGGATGCCGGCCGGGTTGAAGGCGGCGACGCCGAGCCGCACCGAGTTCAGGCCGAGCAGGTTGAAGGCGTAGTCCAGCATCAGGCGCGTCGTCTCCGAACCGTAGCCCTTGCCCCGCGCGGACGCCTCGCCAATGTAGATCCCGAACATCGCCGACCGGTTGCGGAAGTCCACCTCCATCAGGCTGGAGGTGCCGATCGGCAGGCCGCTGGTGCGCTCGCGGACGAGGAAGACGATATCGCTGGAGCCGGTGATGTCCTCGAACCAGCCGGTTTCCCGCTCGACGGTCATCGGGCGGGGCGCCGCCGGGCCGAGCGTGCGAAGCCCGCCCAGGTCGTTCATCCAGCGCGTGAGGGTGGGCACGAGGTCGCGGACGAGCGGGCCGAGGGTGACGAGATCGCCGTGGATGGTGACGATCGGCTCGTCGAGGGCAGTCGGATCAGGCATGGGAAGGTCTCCGGGCATGGGAACGATGTCCATAATCAGTCGCAGAAGCTGCTTGCAGGCACGATGCGAGATGCGACCGACGGACACAAGGAAGAACGGGGGATCGGCTTCATCTTTCGACGTACGGACGGGGATTCCGGGACGATCGCCAAGAAACCTCGGCTTGACGATTTTTTCATGTTAACCGTATCATCTAGGATGGAAGGGGATATGCGCAGGCAAGAATACCGTGGCCGGCGCATGCATCGCACCCGTGGGGAGCGACGTCCCCCTGACACACCTTAACAATTGAATGCCCTGCATGGGCACATGAGGAGCGACGTCGATGGTTGAAGTGCTGATCTATGCCTTCGGTGCCCTCCTCGCCGCCGGATTGACCTTTCTCGCGACCTGGTTCTGGCTGGACAAGCGTGCGAATTCCCGCGTGCGCCTCGCCCAGGAGAATGCGGATCGCATCACGGAGGAAGCGGAAACCCGACGACGAGAGGCCGCCCTGGCGGAAAAGGATGAGGCGATTCGCCTCCGCGCCGATCTGGACCGGGAGCTGACCCAGCGCCGGAAGGAGATCGAGCGGATCGAGCGCCGCATCGAACAAAAGGAAGAGAGCATCGACAAGAAGTCCCAGGCGCTCGAACAGCGCGAACTGGGCGTGCGCAAGCAGGAACAGCAACTCTCCCGCAACCACGAGCAGTGGGAGCAGGAGAAGCACCGGCAGGCGCAGGAGTTCGAGGCTCACAAGCAGACACAACTCCAGGAAGTCGAACAGGTGCGCGGCAAGCACCTGGCCGAACTCGAACGGATCGCAGGGCTCACCTCCGATGAGGCCCGCAACCAGCTGGTTGCCGAGGTCGAATACGAGGCGCGGAGCATGGCCGCCCGCCGGCTCCACGAGATCGAGCGCGAGACGAAGGAAGAGGCCGATCGCCGCGCCCAGAAGATCCTCGCCACCACGATCCAGCGCATCGCCGCCGACTATGTCACCGAATCCTCGGTGATGGTGATCCCGCTCCCGAACGACGAGATGAAGGGGCGGATCATCGGCCGCGAGGGCCGCAACATCCGTGCGCTGGAGCAGGCAACCGGGGTCGACCTCATCGTCGACGATACGCCGGAAGCCGTGACGATCTCGGGGTTCGACCCCGTCCGGCGCGAAGTCGCGCGGCGGGCGCTCACCAAGCTGCTGCAGGATGGACGCATCCATCCGGCGCGGATCGAGGAAGTCGTCACCAAGACGCAGCTCGAGCTCGAGCAGATCATGCGCGAGGAGGGCGAGCGAGTCGCCTACGAGGCGAACGTGCCCGGCCTGCACCCGGACCTGATCAAGCTGCTGGGGCGGCTCAAGTTCCGCACCAGCTACGGGCAGAACGTCCTCGGGCACAGTCTCGAGGTCAGCATCATCTGTGCGAACCTCGCGGCCGAGCTTGGCGCTGACGTGAACGTCGCGAAGACCGCGGGTCTATTGCACGACATCGGCAAGGCCGTCGACCATGAGGTCGAAGGGCCGCACGCCCTGATCGGCGCGGACATCGCGAAGCGCCTGGGTCGATCCTCCAAGATCGTCCACGCCATCGCGGCGCACCATAACGAAGAAGAACCCCAGACCATCGAAGCCTTCATCGTCCAGACCGCGGACGCCATCAGTGGCGCCCGTCCCGGCGCCCGCCGGGAGATGGTCGAGACGTACATCAAGCGGCTGGAGGCGCTGGAAGGCGTCGCCAACTCGTTCGAGGGAGTCGATCGGTCCTTTGCCATCCAGGCCGGCCGCGAGGTGCGCATCCTCGTCCGGCCCAATGCGCTCGACGACCTTGGCGCCAGCAAGCTCGCTCACGATGTCGTGAAGAAGATCGAGGAAACCCTGGAATACCCGGGGCAGATCAAGGTCACGGTCATCCGCGAGACGCGCGCCGTCGACTACGCACGGTAGGCAACCCATCCCGAGGCGGGAGGAGATTCGCACGAATCCCCTCCCGCCTCGTCGTGTGTCCGCGCGGTGCCGGCGGCGGCCTGGTCCGGGCCGTGGGAGCGGTTTCGTGCCTTTGCCCCCGTTCCATCGTAGACTTGCACGCGGAAACGGCGGATGGCTGCCGCCGTCATCCAGTCGGGATGGACGATGCTCCATCGTTTCGCCATGGCGCTGCCGCTGGGCTGTGGGGGTCCGCGTTGCGCCTCTCTGGCTCGGAGACACCTTCCCGATCGTCACAGCACCCGGACTTCGGGTTTCCATGGGGATGGTATGAGGGGGACCTCACGCATGAATCGGTTTTTCAGCAAGCTCGATCTTCGAGACATCAAGATCGATCCGGAGGGCTCGCGCTTTCCTCCCGACGCCGACGACCACGACCACAACCA
>JBQCJS010000277.1:0-6725 GCA_051952485.1 Thermomicrobiales bacterium
TGGCCGGCCGCATGGTCTTCAGGCGATCCACTGTAGGTCGCAGTCTGGCGCCCACCGCCCAGGTCCTGCGTCCTCACGGCTCCCCGGATGTCCACCACCCGGACCTGCGGGCGGTCCAGGTGTTCGGCAAGCCAGTCCACCGACACCAGGTCGTCGGGAAGGATCGATGTCGTCTCCGGTTCATTCATCACGATTTTGCCCCTTGCTGCACTGCGGCCTTCCGGGCTTCGCGTCGCCCGGCAATCCAGCCCCAGAATCGCTGCCAGATGTCCTTCAGCGCCGCGCCCAGTCCCCGGCCGACCACGGTGAACGCGCGGTCGATACCCTTCGCCACGAACACCAGGGCAGCCGCGAAGCGATCGAACATCCGGGATTCGACGATCCGGTCGAGGATATGGCTGGCCCAGAGATAGCGCAGCACCGTCATCCAGATCGCCACCTCGACCACGATCAGCGGATAGAGCCACCAGGTCAGGACGTTGAGGCCGAAGAACTCCCGAAGCCCCGGGAACGCGAGGATGATGACGTAGAGCGGCACCATCAGGGCCGCGACGATGGTGGGACGCCAGTCGTGCGAGTTCTCCTCCACCACGGCGAGCCATTCCGTCGGTGGCGAGATGAAGACCACCAGTCCCAGGCCGAACAGCACGAGAACCAGCGTCAGCGTGTCGCGTCCCAGCACCTCGTCGTTGTTGAACATGAACGCGCTGACGATCTCCGCCGGGCTCGTCAACGCCCGCAACGTGAGGTCGTGCTGGACGTAGACGAAGGCGTACATCAGGAATGCCGCCGATGCCCCGAACAGCACCGCCGGGACGACGAACTTCACCAGCCACTTCACCGGACTGCCGCTGGCGCCGTGCGAGGGGGCGAAGACCGCGATCGCCATCGTCGGGATGCCCACCGTCAGCGCCGTCAGGATCGTCATGTGACCCGGGAGGAACGGGAAGGCGAACCGGAAGTAGGCGGTGAGGCCGATGATGATCGCCACCGTGAAGACGCGGGCCAGGAAGATCGCCAGCGTGCCCTTCAGGCCCTGCCGGATGCGCTGCCCTTCCTGGAAGGCGACCGGCAGGGCGCTGAACGAGTCGTGGAGCAGGACGATATCCGCGACACCGCGCGTCGCCTCGCTGCCACTCTCCATCGCGATCCCGAGCTGGGCCTTCTTCAGCGAGAGGACGTCGTTGACGCCATCGCCGGTCATCGCCACATAGTGCCCGTTGGCCTGCAGGGAGTCGACGATCCGCTCCTTCAGGTGCGGCCCGATCCGCCCGAAGACCGTGGTCGAACTCACCGTCTCGTCGAAGACCGCTCCCTCCAGCGGGTCCAGGTCGTCGCCGGCGATATGCGTCGAATCGGCCGGGAACCCGGCCTGCACGGCCAGCGCGCGCACGGTCTCCGGGTTATCGCCGGAGATGATCTTCAGTGCGACGCCGACCTCCTCGAAGGCGTTCAGCGTCTCGCGCAGGTGGGGGCGCAGCTCGTCGCGCAGGACGATCCAGCAGACCGCCTGGAGGCCGCTCGGCAGCGTGGCATCTCCCGCCGCGTCGGTGAGTGGTGGAGCATCCGGGGACCACGCGAACAGCAGCACCCGCAATCCCTGGTCCTTCCAGGACTGGTCCTGGTCCTTCGGTGGCGCGGCCAGGTTCGGCGCCAGCATCTCCGGCGCGCCCAGGACGAACGTGCCGCGGGTCGCGCCGGTATCGGCCACCATGCCGCTCCAGCGCCGCGCCGAGGCAAAGGGCACGATCGCGGCCGGCGCGATCGCCTCCTGCGGATAGGCCTGGGCGAGCGCGTCCGAGGTCTTCGTGCCGCCATCGACCGATACCGCGAACGTTCCCAGCCACGCCTCGACCTCCGGTTCCGGACGGTCGCAGATGACCTCGATCGTCTCCAGCCGGAGGTTGTTCGTGGTCAGCGTGCCGGTCTTGTCCATGCAGAAGACATCGACATTGCTCAGCGACTCGATGGCGTTGGTCTGCTGCACCAGGGCGTCCCGTCCGGCCAGCCGCACTGCCGCCAGGGTGTAGGTGACCGTGATCATGAAGAAGAGGCCCGGCGGCACGATCCCGAGAATCACCGCCGCCGCCGTCACCGAATCGCGGAACGAGGCGTGCCAGAACACCACCGCCTGCACCATCAGCGCGATGAGCAACGACGCCGCGACGAAGATCAGGACCTTGACGATGGCGTTGACCTGCTGCTGCAACGGCGTCAGCGTCGCCTTCCGCGATCGTGCTCCAGCCGTGATCGACGATGCGAGGGAGTCCGCCCCGACGTGTTCCACCGCGTAGCGTCCGGAACCGGCGACGCAGTAGCTGCCGGAGTAGAGCGGTTCGCCGATCTTCTTCTCGACATGGTCCGCCTCGCCGGTCAGCAGGGATTCGTCCATCGAGAGACTGTCGGCGACGAGCACCTGCCCGTCGAGCGGCACCTGGCTGCCCGGTTTCAGCAGGATCACATCCCCGAGGACCAGTTCCTCCGGATCGACCTTCTGCTCGCTTCCATCGCGGATCACGGTGGTCTTGGTGCGGTTGAGCAGCGCGATCCTGTCGAGCCGCCGCTTCGCCTGCACTTCCTGGATCACACCGACAATCGCCGTCAGCACCGCCAGCCCGGAGGCGAGGATCGCGTTCTGCACCTCGCCCAGCGCGACCAGCACCAGGCCGATCCCCACCAGCGTGACATTGATGAAGGTGAGGAGATTCCGCTTCAGGATCTCCTTGTAGGTCGTGCCGGTCGGCGCGGCCGAATCGTTCCCCTGGCCCGCCTCGCGCCTGCTCCTCACCTCCGAATCGGTGAGCCCGGTTTGGGGCGACGCCATGTCGGAAACCGGGGGTACCGGCTCCGCGATCGGAGGCGAAGGGTCAGAGCGTTGATTCGTGTCGGGCGCCGCAGCGGTCATTCCGTGAACGTCCTCGTTGGTTAGGTCGATGCCGGTCCAGTCCCATCCAGTGCATTCACAGCATACCCCGCTGCCGTCCGAATGGTGTGTCCGGAATGTGGCGCGCCACCGTCGACCCGGATCATCGCGCCCGCCGGACCGGACCGCTTCGGCCAATCATTCCTTGACACTGTGCCGTGCGTGCAGCTAGAATCCCTCCTGCCGGTCGCGAGACAGGCGATGCGGAAGTGGCTCAGTGGTAGAGCATCTCCTTGCCAAGGAGAAGGTCGCGGGTTCGAATCCCGTCTTCCGCTCCGACAGGAAACACCCGTGGCTTGTGCCACGGGTGTTTTGTTGTGCCGGTCACATCGCCGCATGGCCGCCAGTCGCCGATCGACGCCTCGCTGGAACGCATGCATCCAATACTTCCCATATGATACTGTCAGCACGAGCCAAAATTCCGGCCCGAGCCGGCTGGCCGATAGCGGTGACGTGTGACGGAGCATGATGATGGGCGAGAATCGGCAGCTGCGGCGGTTGGGCTTCCTCACGATCGGCCTCTTTGACCCGGCGAACCCCGCCGCCGGTCACGAGACAACCCTGGAGATCATCGAGCTGGGAGAGCGCCTCGGTTTTACCAGCGCGTGGGTCCGCCAACGTCACCTGCAATTCGGGATCTCCTCGCCCGTCGCGGTGCTCGCCGCCGCCAGCCAGCGTACCCGTCGGATCGAGCTCGGCACCGCCGTGATTCCGATCGGCCCGGAGAATCCCCTCCGCCTCGCGGAAGACCTGGCGACGGTCGATGTGCTCTCCGGTGGGCGGCTGAATCCCGGCCTCAGCACCGGCACGCCGATCCACTATGAGGACTACAAGCTCGCGCTCTATCCCGATACCTGGGAGGTGGAGGACTTCGGCTATTCCCGGTTGGAACGGCTCATCGCTTTCATTCGGGGCGACCGGGCGAGCGACTTCTCCGGGCGCGACGGCATCGTGGAGGAGTTCTCGGAGCGGGTCGAACCGCACGCCGCAGGGCTGGTCGACCGCCTCTGGTACGGAGCGGGAAGTTTCCGCTCGGTCGAATGGGCTGCCGATCACGGCCTGAACCTGCTGACCAGCAATGTCATCCGGGACGGCGAGGCGTTCGATCACGACTTCGACCGTGTCCAGGCGGCGCAGATCGAACGCTTCCGCGAGCGCCACCCCGCCGGGCAGCAGGCTCGCGTCTCACAGGGACTCGTCGTGATCCCGACCGACAGCGCGACCTCCACACAGCGCGAGAAGTACCGCGCCTATGCGGAGGAACGCAACCAGCGGGTGGGTGTGCCGCACGGACCGGGAGGCATGCTGTTCGCGCGGGACCTCGTCGGCACGTCGGAGGAGATCGCCGCCCAGCTCATCCAGAATGCCGCCTTCCGCCAGGTCGAGGAAGTGGCCTTCGCCCTGCCCTTCAGCTTCGAGCACGAGGATTATGTCCAGATCCTCCACGACATCGCGGGCAATCTCGGTCCCCTCCTGGGGTGGTCGCCGGACGAAGCCACCGTGGCCCAGCCCTGACGCTTGGCGGGGGCGGCGCCTGTCCGGTTGCCGTAGAATGCGGATGGCCCCGAAGTGCCACCACGCGGGCGTGGCGAAAAGGCAGACGCAGCGGTCTTAAACATCGCGGAGGCAACTCGTGCGGGTTCGAATCCCGCCGCCCGCACCACCCATCACAACCACCACATCGACCAGGTAGCCGAGGGCAGTGTCGTGACGTCCCAATCCGCCTCGATCGCATTCCTGCACACCTCCCCGGTGCACGTCGCGACCTTCGACCGCCTGTTGGCTAACGCCCTCCCCGGCCGGCCGGTCGTTCACCTCGTGGATGAATCGCTTCTCGCGGATGCGCGCCGTTCCGGACTGAATGGCGACGTGGCGGCTCGTGTCCAGCGCCGGCTCGCTGAACTCGCCAACAAGTCGCCGGCACTCGTGGTCTGTACCTGCTCCACCATCGGCCCGCTGGCGGAGTCGGCGCCCTCGACCTCCCCGGTGCTCCGGGTTGACCGGCCGATGGCGAAGGCGGCCCTCGCCCTCGCCTCTCGAGACGGCGGGACCATCGGGGTGGCGGCCGCGCTGGAATCCACCATCGCGCCGACGCTCGCCCTCCTTGCCGACGCCGCAGCCACGCAACACCTCCCGGGCACCACCGAGGTCATCCCCTGCTTCGAGGCGTGGCCAGCCTTCGAACGCGGTGACACCGCTGCCTATGGGCGCGCAGTTGCCGGCGCGATCCGGCCGGTCGCTGATCGATACGCCGTCATCGTCCTCGCCCAGGCGAGCATGGCAGCCGCTCGCCCATACCTCACAGGACTGGCCGTTCCCGTGCTGGACAGCCCTACCCTGCTGGTCGATGCGATCGTGCGCCAGCTCGGAGAGGCATGAGACGCGTCAGCCCAGGTCGCGGGCATTGACCGCCCACGGAACAGGCTCGCCCCGCTGAACGAGATCGACCGCCTGCGCGATCTGGCGGGCCGCGTTGCCGTAGAAGCGATCGGTCACGCCCGCGATGTGGGGAGAAACCAGCACGTCCGGATGCCGGATCAACGGCGAGGCCGGATCGAGCGGCTCCTGTTCGAAGACATCGAGTGCTGCCCCTGCGATCGCGCCGGCATCCAGCGCCGCCAGGAGCGCGTCGCTGTCGACGAGGCCGCCGCGCCCGGCATTGACGAGGAACGATCCGGATTTCATCTGTCGCAGGGCGTCGGGACCGATCAGGTGCCGGGATTCTGGCGTCAGCGGGAGTGTCAGGAACAGGTAGTCGGACGCAGCCAGGAGGGCGTTCATGCCGTCGAGACCCGCGACGCTCGACACGGCGGACGCATCGGTCGCGGCCCGCTCCGGAGAGCGGGTCACCACCTGCACCTCCATGCCGAATGCCAGCAAGCGCCGGGCAAGCTGCCTTCCGATGCCGCCATAGCCGACGATACCGGCGGTTCGCCCGGCCAACCCCTGCCCGACCGGACTGCCCCAGCCGTCTCCCGCCGCCATCCGCTCCCTGAACCGCAGGAGGTCACGGCTGAGGGCGAGCGCGGCCATCACGCACCACTCCGCGACGGATTCGGCGTTCCCGGAGGTTTCGGTCGGGATGTTGGCGACGGCGATGCCGCGTGCCGTCGCCGCGGGAATGTCGACCCCCTCCAGGCCGGCTCCCCACTGGTGGATGAGCCGGAGGCCACGCACCCGGTCCATGATGGTCCCGTCGATCCGCGACATCAGGGGCACGAGGACCGGCGCTTCCGGCAGCGGCGAGGCCGTGTCGCGCGGATCGGCGATCGCAATCCTGGCGTCGGGCATCTCCCGCTGCAGGTAGCGCGACGATTCGGGAAAGAAGCTTCCGGTGAAGAGCACATCGACCGAATCCGCCATCGAACCTCCTTGCCGGGCATCCGCCACGCTATCCTTGCGATCATACGAGCTTCCCGCGATCCGCACCGCCACACCCGAGGACGTCCATGCCCGACCGCCCGTCAACCGATCGCATTGCAGGAACGCTGCTGGGGCTCGCCGCGGGTGATGCGCTCGGCGCGGGCTACGAGTTCGGCCCTCCCCTCCCGGATGACACCCCGATCGCCATGGTCGGCGGCACCACATTCGGTTGGGAACCGGGCGAATGGACCGACGACACCGGGATGGCGGTCGCGATCGCCCTCGCGATGCGCGACGCCCGCATCCGGGGCGCAGATGCCCCCGACGAACAGCTCTTCGATGCCATCGTCAGCCGCTGGGGAGATTGGGCGAACGCCACGAAGGACATCGGCAACCAGACGTGCGCCATCTTCGACGCCGCCGGGGTCCGTCGGTCCGG
>JBQCJS010000278.1:0-3349 GCA_051952485.1 Thermomicrobiales bacterium
CCTGGGAGGCGTTCGATTGCAGGGCGGAGCCGCAGGTAGTGCGGCAGGAACCGCTGGCGCAGGGAGGGTTCTCCGGATCGCTCCACGCCTTCGCCGAGGCGGTTGCGACCGGAACCGAACCCGAGACAAGCGCGGCGGACAACCTGCACAGCCTCGCCATGCTCTTCGCGGGCGTGGCCTCGGCCGAGCGTGGTGGCAGCGTCGCCATCGGGTAGGGTAAACGCAGGGCGGGAGGCACCGTCGCCTCCCCCCCTCACTCCTCACGGCTCTCCACTCAGGCATGGGCGTCCGTCAATGGCCGCATCGCCAACGCCGGGGACACGGCGGGAATGACCGTGCGGTGGGTCCGCTTCCAGACCAGCTGCGCGAAGGCGGCTCCGACCACGACCGCGACGGAGTGGACCAGGGCTGGTCCGAAATCGAGGAAGCCGAGGCTCGCCACGTTCCAGGCCAGCACGATCATCAGGGCGATCTTCGCCAGCCGGTTCGGGAAGAGCAGCACCAGCGCGGCGGAGAGGGTGGCCAGGCCGGCCGCGGAGGACCCGGCATCGTGTTCCGTGAAGGCCTCGGTGATGCGGGCGACATCCAGGGGTTGCATCGCGCGCAGCAGGGTCGCCGTGACCACGGTGCAGATCCAGTCGCAGGTGAAGAAGGTCACCACGGTCCGCCAGGTGCCGATCTGGATTTCCGCGAGGGCCAGTCCGGAGAGCAGCAGGGCCAGCATTCCCACGCCGATCCCCGGATTCGACTGGATGAATGTCACCGTGAACATGTGCCAGGCGTCCCGGGACCAGACGTCGGCATAGCTCATCCCGATCCGGGCCAGGAGCGGCTCGTACTCGGCATGCGACAGGTTCCGCGTGGCGAGGCTGGTGGTCGTGATGATCGTGGTGAGCGCGATCGTCGCGGGGAAGGAGCGGAGGATGCCCCGCAGGGAGCGATCCGGCACCTGGCTGCGCACCAGGTGCATGAAGTCGGTGAGGTCGCGCATGGTCGATCCTGCCAAGACCGGAGCTATCCCGCATCGAGCCTTCGATGCGTCTCTCGTATACGACAGGTGTACCGCGCCGGACCTATGTTCGGCATATGGTTGAGGGGGATACCGATGACGGGGAGGGGTTCGCCCGGAACTCCTCCCCGCTCCCGTATCCGTCGCTAGCGGACCTTGCCCCGCGCCGCGACCGGCCACACGTCCACGACCTTGCCGTTGCGGACGATGGTCAGGTCGTCCATCAGGTTCACGGTCGGGCAGACGTGGTTCGGGATGATCTCCACCCGCTCGCCCACATCGAACCCCGGTTCCCCGGCGGGCACCTCGCAGACGCCGTGCTCCTCGCTCAGCTTCGCGATCACCACGTCCGGGTGGCCGACGGTGTAACCGTGGCCGGGATGGGAGACGCTCTTGTCCATGCCCAGGCACTTCTGCCCGGTGTCGAGGACCGCGTGCGTCGGAGACTGGCGGCTGACGACCGTCGCCACGAAGCGTGCGGCGCACTGGTTCGGGCCGATCCGCCCATGCCGGAAGACGGAGTTGTCGTTGAAGACATACGTCCCCGGACGCATCTCGGTGATCCCGGCGACCGTCGGCGTGTAGATGGCCGCCGGGGTGGACCCGACGCTCACGGCCGGCACCTCGATGCCGTGGCTTCGGATGCGCTCCGCCGTTTCCACCATGTCGCGACCGGCAGCCAGCGCGGCGGCCTCGATCTCGTCGGGCGGCAGGCTGTTCACATGCCCCTCGTGCGTCATGATCCCGGCGATCCGCAGGTTCGGCAGCCGGGAGATCGCCTGGGCGAAGGCCACGGCATCGTCCCCGGCGCGCACGCCGGAGCGGTTCTGGCCGGTGTTCACCTCGATGGAGACCTCCAGCACGCGGTCGTAGCGCGACATCGAGCGGGAGATGGCCTTCGCCGCATCGAGGGAGTCCACGGCGACGATGATCCGCGCCCGCTCCAGCAGCTCCACGATGCGGCGGAACTTCTGGTCGCCGATCGTGGGGTAGGCGAGCAACACGTCCTGCACCCCGGCCTGCTCGACCATCACCTCGGCCTCGCCGACCTTCGCGCAGGTGATGCCGATCGCGCCGGCCGCGAGCTGGAGGCGGGCGATCTGGGGCGTCTTGTGGGTCTTGATATGGGGACGCAGGGAAACCCCGACGCTCCTGGCGAACGCCGCCATCTCGGCGATGTTCCGGTGCATGATCGTCTCGTCGACGATCAGGGTCGGGGTGTCGATCTCGGTGGATGGGTCGAGAATGAGCGCCGATTCGAGGGCCGGGGCGACCATGAGCGGGGTTCCTCCTGGGGTGCGGGTGGGCGAGGGTTCACTCGTCCGCACATTCTGGCACCTGGCGGCGAATCCGGCAAAACGGCGGCAATCCCGGGACGAGGAAAAGGGACGGTCGCATTTGGCTGGAAGCGACCGTCCCTTGGGGGGAGGGGTGTCGATGACGGGCGATGCCGGGGGGAAGTCCGGCGGGGGGAGGCGCCTCGTCGTTGACATCCTTATCGTAGGCTGGGAGTGCTGTCGTTCTTCGGCGGAGATGTCACGAAACTGTGACATCCTGGCCAATCCTGCCTGCGGGGAACGATGCAGGAATCTCCGCCGGACTCGGCCGACTGGCCGGTCCGTTCCCGACACGCCTATGAAGAAACGGAATGCGGCGCCTGTGCAATAATTCGCACAGGATGTGAATCCATTGGCCGCTGTCCAGCGTTTACCAAGCAGGATGCGCGCGCGGCCAAGGGTCGGGAACCGCGAGGTTCGTGCTCGGGCTGCCTGCCAGGATGGGGCAGGACGCGATGCGCCATCTCACGACGGCGATGCCATGACAGTGGCTCGTGGTCACGATGTGACGTGCCGGAAAACGCGCGACAAGTGCGGGGCATTGGTGGCCGGCGGGCCGAAAGACGCCGGGCGGTCACTGGTTGGGATTCGGGGAAGGTATGGCGCAGCAGACAACCGTCCCAGGGGCGGAGGTTGCCGAAACGCCGGCCAGCGTACTGGGAGACGCTGGCTCGTCACTCGTTGCGCGGCTCGGCCGTGGCCTGGGTGTGGGGAAATCGGATGATCATGCGCGGGACGTCTCGGCTGGGCCGGATGAACCGCGCCCGCAGTCGTTCATGCGGCAGGCCGGGATCGGGCTGACCCGCCTTGGCGTCGCCGCGACCGCGCTCCTCCTCATCGCCGCCGTGGGACTCTTCGCGTTCCGGTCACTCTACAGCGACCGGATCTATCCCGCCGTGGTGGTGGGCGATGTCCAGGTTGGCGGCCTCACGCCCAGCCAGGCGACCGAGAAGGTGGCCGCCCGCGCCGATCAGCTGGAAGGAAGCCTCGTCTCCTTCCGCTA
>JBQCJS010000279.1:0-2213 GCA_051952485.1 Thermomicrobiales bacterium
CGGAGTGCCCGCAGCACTACCCGACGCGCAGCGACTCCGCCATCAGGGCCGAGCGCCGCCGGCGCGAGCGATGCGTGCCGTGCTGCGGGCGTACCATGCGGTCGTGCAGCGCGGCGACGGCCCGGTCGGCGGCATCGTCCGGAATGACGACCAGCATGGCGACGTTGGATGTCTGCTGGGTCGTGGCCAGCACGGCCACGCCGGCGCGATGGAGCGTCGAGAGCATCGTGGACAGCGCGGTCGGTTCGCCCGCCACACCCGCACCCACGGCGGCGACCGCCGCGACGTGCTCCGAGCAGCTGACGTGCAGCTCCACGCGGTCGCCGAGTTCCTGTTCGATCCGCTGCTGGAGCTGCCCGCAACCGCCCGTCACGGCATCCACCAGGAAGGTCATCCGCCGTCGCGACGACGCCTGGCTGACGGTGACGATCTCGACATGCTGCTCGTCGAGGATGCGGAAGACGGCCGCCGCCGCCGGGGCGAGGTCTTCCAGTTCCGGCACGTCGACCGTCAGCACGATCAACCCGCGCAGCGCGGTCACGGCCTTCACCCGGACCCCGGTCGATTCCTGGGTGACGACGGTGCCCGGTTCCTCCGGCGCGAACGTCGAGAGGATGCGAACCGGGATGTTCCGCGCCACAGCTGGCCGGATCGTGCGCGGGTGGAGGACCTTCGCGCCGAAGTGGGCGAGCTCCTGCGCCTCGTCGAAGCCGAGTTCCGGCACGACGCGCGCAGCTGGGACCTTGCGGGGATCGGCCGAGAGCACGCCGGGGACGTCGGTCCAGATCTGCACCTCGTCGGCATCGAGCGCCGCGCCGAGCAGTGTCGCGCTGTAGTCGGAGCCGCCGCGTCCCAGCGTGGTCGTCGCGCCATCCGGGCCGAAGCCGATGAAGCCGGTCGCGACGACCGTCTGGCCGGCATCGAGCAGCGGGCGGATCACCAGATCGGCGTGCTGGCGGGTCAGCGTGCGGTCCGGGCGGGCGGAACCATGACGCCCGTCTGTCGCGATCACGGTATCGGCGAAGACGGGCGTAGCAGGATGACCCATGTCGTTGATTGTGGCGCTCATCAGCGTGGCGAGACACTTCTCGCCCGTCGCGACGATACGGTCCGAGAGACGTTCGGAAAGCTCCCCCGCCGCCGCGACCTCGTCCAGCGAACTGTCGAGGGCGGCGTGGAGGCTCTCGACGACGCTGGCGGCGGCCAGGCGGAAGTCCTCGTTCGCGACGCCGCCGAGGATCTCGGCATGGCGCTCGTGGATGTGGGCGACGCGCTCCTGGCGCTTCGCCTCGTCGCCACGCGCGGCGGCGCGGGCAGCGTCGAGCAGCGCATTCGTGACGCCGGTCGCGGCGGAGACGACGATCACGCGCGGCTTCGGCTGCATGAGGGCGATCTCCGCCGCCGCGCGCACGCGTTGACTGTCTCCGACCGATGTGCCGCCGAACTTGAGAACGATCATGACGCTGCTCCTCGACCGAGTGCGATTCTCCCGGTTGTCCGGGGAATCAGCGACCAGCCCGTTCCGTGTCGGGCCGATCGTGGTTGCCTCACCCGCAGGGAGCGCCGCTGCTCTCGGGGTGTTCGCGGTCCGGGCATCGGTCGGCGGCATTGCCGGGGCCAGGACGGGATGACGGGTGATGAGGATCGGGGAACACAAAGAAGCGAGAGGGGGATTGCTCCACTCTCGCCTGCCGATCCGGATTCATGTGCGATGACGACGCTTCGTGTCAGCGAACACCCGGCCCGGCAGGCCAGCGAATAGTGATCCCGGTAATGATGGTGGTCGTCATCATCGCCGAGGCCTTCATCGCTTTGGTGCCGGTGGTGAAATCGCGCACAAAGGTCTTCATGCCGCGACTATACCCCGTCGCCCCGGAATACGCAAGAACGCGGGGTTGTGTTGAACGAGGCGAGCGGAAAGTGGAAAGAGGCGAGAGAACAGAGGAAGGAGGAACGAGGAAGCGGCCAGTGAAGACGACCGCGTGCCGGAGGTCAGGTTGTTGGACCACCCTCCAGCGAGGAGGTGACATCTTTCGGCTCGATCCCTCTTTCCTCTTTTCTCCCACCTCTTTGCTCTTTCCGCTCGCCTCGTTCCTCCCATCCCCTCGTTCTTGCGTATTCCGAGGCGACGGGGTATAGTCGCGGCATGAAGACCTTTGTGCGCGATTTCACCACCGGCACCAAAGCGATGAAGGCCTCGGCGATGATGACGA
>JBQCJS010000280.1:0-2068 GCA_051952485.1 Thermomicrobiales bacterium
TGATACCGGTCAAAACAACATCTTCTACTGTCTTGATATGATCAATGACCGATACAGCTTCGGGTTCATTTCCAAGTCACTCACGGGCTATCTCCTTGCTCCGAATGGGCTCTCGGCGGGCGTCTCCGTGACGCCGGGAACCACCTGCGCGGCCGTCAACAAAACGTGGACCAATGACGCCACGACGGTCACCATCCTCGGGTATTTTGGACCACCATACTCCACATGGAGTGGATGGAAGTGGACCATTTAGGCCCGCGATTGACCGATTGACGGCGTCCATGCGGTCCGCCACACGGTCTCGTTGGTGCTGGCGATGAACAGGCTCGCCTCACGGCCCATGATGCGATGCGTGCCGGGTCGTGCGATTGAGCGCCCTCGCTGACAGGGTCGAGCGCTGACTGCAAGGAACCACGCCGGCTTCTTCGGCGGAACTAGGCGAGGCCGTGCTTCGTCAGGTTCACCAGCGAGAGGTTGCCGACATCGAGCGTGCCGACAGTGCCGCCACCGCTGAAGATCGAGACGCCGACCGAGGTGGTGCCGCTCGGAATGGTGATGAGTTGGTCAAACGCGCCATCAAGGGAGATCGTCAATGCATTGACTGGCCGGTACTCACCCTCAGGACCTCCCCCCGAACACACGATCCCAATCGTTGGCTGGATCGAGGTGACCGTGGCGCGGAACTGCCCACTGAAGCGGAGCACGTCGCCAACGGCCCATTTCCCGGTCGCCAGATTCATGAAGGAATAGAGGCTCTTGTACCCCGACTGGGCATACACGAGCCGTTGCCAGTTCCCGCCGTCGTCGTTCGGGACGAGCGAGTAGGTCACAACCGACCCCGGCGCGTCGAATCCCCACGTATCGGCTACCCCATCACTGTTGCTATCGCCAATGAACGCCCCGTTCGCCAGCATATTGAGGGGGTCCGTGGTCAGCGAGGCGTACCGTGGCTTGTAGGGCGCCAGCACCGGCGAGAGGACATCGACCGCCGCCTGCGCCATCGCCTTGGCCCCCTGTGCCGTAGGATGGATATTGTCGCCCTGCACGTACCCCGCCTTCCACGCGCCGGTGGTGGGGTTCGCCGTGGCCGTCCACGTGTCGATCAGCGGGATGCCGTAGCGGTCCGCGAGGATCCGCACCTGCATGTTCCACTGTTGAATCTTCAGCTTGTAGTCGGCGTCGTCGCGTGGCGGGATCGTCTGGATGACCGGGAGCCGCCCGGCTCCCAGGCTCATCTCGATCATGGCGATCAGATCCTCCCGCATATCCGCGATGGTGCGATAGGTGATGTCGTTGGTCCCACCACCGATCAGCACGGTATCGACATCGTAGGCAAGGATGTCCGTCGCGAACCGCGCGCGCATCTCGAAGAGTTTCTGCCCGCCGATCCCGGCGTTGTGGGTAACATGGATGCGTTGCTTGCTCAGGAGGCCCGCCAGCCAGACCCACGACAGCGGAGACGGCGTCTTGTCGGTGTAGGACGTCCCGGCCTGCATGTGGCTGTCCCCGATCGACCCCGCGCGATTGCCGAGTGTGATGCCTCGATTCACCGCCGCCACGACGCTCGCGTCGAGCGACCTGCGGGCGACGACTGTATCCTTCAGGGTCCCGTCTGCCTTCAGCGATCCGTCGATCCTCGTGGTGACGGCCGAAAGATCAGCCTGACTGGCCTTGGCAATGAGGTCCGTGTTGTGCTGTGCAAGGATCGTCGCATGGTCCGACAAGGTGGTCGCATGCTGCGCAAGTTCGGTCGTATGGTCGGCGACGGTGTCTAGGACGCCCTGAACCCCTGCTTCGAGATCGGATGCGGGAATGCCACTCGGTGGCTTCGTGTATTTCGTTGAAAGGATGCCCGTGTCCTTGAGCTGGCCATCTGCCTCATGGGCCTGAGAGAGATAGTCATTAAGGATGACACCCCAATTGCCGGCATCCCCACCTGGTGATGGCAAGCGCGCCATCTAGTTCCACCTCCAGCGATACGTCGTCATGCGCCGATGCCGGTGGAGAAAGGCTCTCCTCTTCGTATTCATTATGTTTATACGATAGCGGAGCGGACGATACTCTGTCA
>JBQCJS010000281.1:0-3235 GCA_051952485.1 Thermomicrobiales bacterium
CGGACGCCGGTCGCCCGCGATCGTGTCGAGCGCCTGGCGGCAGGCGAGGATGATGCCCTCCGCGACGGCGCGGGCGAGGTGCCTGCGTTCGTGACGGTCGGCGAGGCCAAGGAACGATCCCTTCGCCAGCGCGTCGAGGACTGGGGTGCGCTGGCCGGTGAGCGACGGGACGAAGAGCACGCCTTCCGCGCCCGGTGGCACGGCGGCCGCATCGTCGAGCAGCGCCGCGACCGGGGTGCCGGTGAGGCGGGCGAGCCAGTCCAGGGCGATCCCGGCGTTGCCGGTGGCGCAGACCCGGTTCCGGGCCTCGCCATTCGCGTGGACCCCCACGGCGCTGGGGAAGGTATGCCAGCGGGCGGCGGCATCGGGCGCGAATCCGGGGGCCGGCAGGATCACCTGGGCGCCGGAACTGAGGACGACCATCGCCTCGTCGCCGGAGGCGACGCCCGCGCCGAACGCCGCGCAGGGGGCATCGCCGCCCGCGAGCACGACCGGGATGCCGGCCTCCAGGCCAAGCTCCGTGGCTCGCCCGGGCAGCAGGGGGCCGGCGACCGCCCCGGAGGGCAGCACCTCCGGCAGCCAGGCGGGATCGACCCCGGCGGCGGTCAGCACCGGCGCGTCCCACGTCCACGTCTCCGCGTTCAGGAGGCCGGTGCTGATCGCATCGCTCGGTTCCGTGGCGCGCGCACCGGTGAGGCGGAGGGCGAGCGCATCCTTCGGCAGCAGGAGCGAGGCGATGCGGGCGGTCGTCTCCGGCTCGTGGTCGCGGAGCCAGCGGGCGGTCGTCGCGAGGTAGCCCACCCCGAGCGGGCCGCCGATACGGAGCGCGAGGTCCGGGCCGACCTCCTGTGCAATCGCCTCCCGTTCGCGTTCGCTGCGGCGGTCGGACCAGATGATCGCCGGGCGGATCGGGGCGCCTGACTCGTCGAGCGCGACGGCGCCGTGCATCTGCCCGGTGAGGCCGATGGCGGCGACCGTGCAGCCGGGGGCGGCGGCCAGCGCCTCCCGGACGGCGGTGCGGACGCCATCCCACCAGGCGGCGGGGTCCTGCTCGTTCCAGCCGGGATGCGGGCGCTGGGTCTCGTGCAGCCCCTTGCCGATGGCGAGGATGTCCCCAGCCGGGGAGAGCAGCAGTGCCTTCACGGAGGACGTACCGAGGTCGATCGCGAGCACGGCGTCGCGCGTGCCGGGGAGGGGGGAAGGCATCGTTACAGACTCACCAGCCAGCAGAAGACGATCCAGACGAAGGCGAGATCGGCGAAGAGCACGCTGTAGTCGCGCGGGGCGTCGTCGGCGCGGGGATAGCCGATCTCCAGGGCGATGAAGCCGATGGCGCCAAGCGCGCCGATGGCGACCCAGGTATCGGGGATGCTCGTCGTCAGCGCCACGATCAGGGTGAGCGCGGCGGCGAGCAGGATGGCGATCCAGCTGGCGAGGCGGTGGGCGCGCCAGGAGAGGGGATCGCCCGGTTCCGGGTGCGGGCTGGCGGCCTGGCGCATGTGCTCGTCGCCGATGAGGGCGAGCGCCGCGATCGGGAGGAGCAGGAGGAGGCCGCCCGTCCAGGCGCCGAGCGCGGTCCAGACCCAGAAGGGGACCAGGAGCACGAGCAGGCCGACGAGTTGCCAGGGCGCCTGGTCGCGGCGGAGGTTCAGGGCCTGGATGGTCAGCAGCGAGAAGCCGAGGGAGAAGATCGCCGCGCTGCCCAGCCCGAAAGTGAGCCCGACGAGGAGGGCGAGGACGAAGAGGATGCTCGCCCCGATAATGCGGGCCTGTCGCGTTTCCAGGCGGATGCGGACGTGCCGGGATGCCGACATGGTGAGGATGGAGAGGGTGGCCAGCACGCCCATCAGGAGCAGGCGCAGCCAGTCCCAGCCCCCGACATCGTCGCTGGGGGCGAGGAGGATCGCCGCGACGAGGACGACGAACCCGGCGAGCACATTGCGCTGCACGGCGCGTTCGCGCAGGAGGCGGCTGGCCTGGATGACCTGGAGCCAGATGGTGGACGTGGTCGTGGTAACGGATGGCGAGATCGGCACGGGCACCACGCTCCAGGGTGTCGAAGGGGCGAGTCCGGAGGGCGTCGGCACGCCCGCTCACCGCGCGGATGGCTGAAGGGATGCTAGCAGGTCGGCCAGGGCGGGGACAGGGGCGAGCGGTGCGGCATGCTTGCCGGGCAGGGGGAGACCGGGCATTCGGGCGGTTTCATCGGCGGCGGCGAGATGCTAGACTGGCCTCTCTGGCACTCGGTTTGCCAGAGTGCCAATCCGGTCCGCGAGCGGACGTTGCCCCGCTGTTTCTCTCCATCGCTCGCGCGTCGCCTTGCGTCAAGGAGCCAGCTTCCAGCCATGCAGGAACCCGTTCCGTCCCCTGTGAGTACCACGACTACGACCACGACTCCCCCGTTTGCCGGGCCCGCGGCATCCTCCGGTGAGTCCCTCGACCTGATGAGCCTCTCCGAGGCGCTGGCCGCGATCCCGGACGATGCCTTCGCGCGGACGCCGGTGCAGGGGGTCCCGGAATCCGGCGCCTCCCGCCTGCTGGCGCTGGACGTACTGGAGACCCCGGATCATTTCGAGATCCATGCCTCGGTTCCGGGGATCGACCCGGCGTCGCTGGACATCACGGTGCTGGGGGAATCGGTGCGGATCGCGGGAGAAGGGCACACGGCCGAGTCACCGGCCGTGACCGAGGAGAGCGACTACCGCTGGCTGGTGCGGGAACGTCCGGTCGGGCGGTTCGACCGCACCGTGAGCCTGCCATCGCCGGTCGATCGGGGCGCGGTCGACGCGACCGTGCGCGATGGCGTGCTGATCGTGACCCTGCCGAAAGCCCAGCGCTCCGCGCAGGTGCGCATTCCGGTCCGCTTCGGCGAATCACCAACCTCCCAGGGGTCCGGTGAAGAAGCGCCGGTGATCGACCTGTCTCCGCACGGCTGAACGTGACACGCTGATCGGTTGCGATGCGAAGGCCCGCGAACGGCGAACGCTCCTGACAAGGGAGCGTTCGCCGTTTGGCTGTTCCGCAGGGCGGGGCGATCAGGCCGGCTGGCCGGAAGGCCCCTCCTCGTTGAGGACAAGGGATGATTGTGGTTGTGGTTGTGGTTGTGGTCGGGGCGACGCGGGGAGGCGGATGTCCGGCGCATTCGCGGCAGCGAGGTCGGGAGTCGCGGCGATGAGGTCGGCGCGGTCGTCGACATCCCGCCAGAAGCCCTGCTTCGTGACGATCCAGGCGGCGA
>JBQCJS010000282.1:0-2252 GCA_051952485.1 Thermomicrobiales bacterium
TGGCAGGGGCAGCTCGGGACGGTGCTCCTCCACTACAAGCCGAACGATATCTGCTGGTGGAGCGTCTTCGACGGGGCCGAGTTCCCGATCCGCCTCGATGTGAACCTCTACCCTGCGGACGACGAGCACCTTGGCCTCCTCCGGACCTGGCCGAATGCCCCGATCTCGGTCGATGCCATGCTGCTGGTCGACAAGGAGGGGCTGTTGCGCCCGCATGTCGAAGCGATCGTGGGTCAGACGCTCGTGCCACCGGACCTGCGCGCCATCATGGAGGCCTTCATCCCGAACTTCTGGTACTACGTCGTGCGCACCTGGTGCCGGCTCCAGCGCGGCGCCTCCATGACATCGCGCTACGAGATCCACTTCATGCTGCTTGGCAGCCTCGCCGGCTTGCTCCGGATGGAAGCGGGCCGGATGGAACGGTGGCGAAGCTCGGACGCCATTGCCGGCATCGAGCGGGACATCTCCCCGGAGCGAGTCGCGGCCTTCCGCGCCTGCGTACCGGGTCTGGCCGACGGCGATCTGGATGTCGCACTGGGCCGGATCGTCCGCCTCGCCGCCGACGTGAATGCCAACGTCTCGGCTCGCTACGCCATCGACTGGCCCGCCGATCTCGCCCACCGCATGATCGCCGTTACCTCGGGTCCGGACGGCGTGTAACAGAATCGCCACACTTCTTTCGGCGGGGTTTCATCCCTTGGGGCTCGTCGTGGGATACCATCGACACATCGCGTTGGCCGCAATCCTCTCGTCATCACTCCCGTTGATGCGGCCATCGACCAACCAGACCACGCGAAAGGACCCTCCGACACCATGCCGCTCACCGCATCTCCAGACGCCGGCTCGCCCTGGCAGCATCCCCTCATCCGCCCCCTCTCCCGACGCCGGTTGATCCTGAGCACCCTCGCGGGCGCCGGAACGCTCGCCCTGGCCCCCACCGCCGGGGTCCTGCCGGCCGGGGCTGCAGCGACGTCCGCGCAAGTCTCGACCCCGGTCGCGACCGGCGATGCCGACGCGGTCGCGCTGCTGACCAGGGCCTCGCAGGTGATGGCCGGCCTGGACACGTTCCACTTCGAGATCGAGACGCTCGCCGGCGGCGACACGAGCATGGGCATCAACCTCGAACGCGTGGTCGGGGACGTGCGCCGGCCAATGGACTTCCAGGCGGTGATCGAGGCCAAGGTTCCGTTTGGCACGATCAAGGTCCGCGCGGTCGGGCTGGACGGAGTGTTCTCGATCCAGAACCCGCTCTCCTCGGACAACGCCTGGATGACGTTGAGCGCCGACAACGAACTCTTCGCCCTGGTCAATCCGGACATCATCCTCCTGCTCGCCGTGCAGGCGGTACAGGACGCGAAGATCGAAGGCGATGAGAAGATCGACGGTGTGCAGACGACACTGGTCACCGGACAGATCGACTTCCAGGAGATCGCCTCGACCCTCGGCAACGACAACGAGGGGTCGGAGGTGGCGAGCCAGCTGGCGACGGAGCCAGTGGACGTGCTGATCTGGATCGACGGCGACACGCGCGTGCATGCGATCGAACTGGATGGAGCGTTGCTGGCGATCGACAGCGACACCTCGTCGCGGATGATCTTGTTCTCGGGGTTCAACGAGCCGGTGGAGATCGCCGCGCCGGAGTAGTCCGTTGTGCCGATCCACCCCGCCAGCCCTCGCACGACAGGAGGCGTCCCGATCGGGACGCCTCCTGTCCTACCGAATCCGGGGAATACGGAGATCGGACCGACCGGATTCGGTATCGGTCGTGCACGAGATCCGGGGGCGACGCGGCTACTTCAACTGCGGCAGGACCTCCGCGGCGAAGGTCTCCAGCATCGTGATGTCGTCCATGTCGATCAACTGGAGCATCACGCCCTCGATGCCCGCCTCCGAATACTCGCCGAGCTTCTGGACGACCTCGTTCGGTGTGCCGACCGGCGCGTCCCGCTCCTTCATCTGGGCCAGCTTGTCCGAGTCGATCCGCGTGGCGAGATCGGCCTCGTCCCGGCCCACCAGCAGGCGGGACATCGCGGTGCGCTTGACCGCCGTGGAAGGACGTCCTTCGTCCTCCAGCAGGCTGTCGAGCTTCGCGCTCAGGGCAGGATAGTCCGCCAGGCGGGGGTAGACCGCGTTCCACTCGTCGGCATACTTCGCGACCAGCGGCAGCGTCCGCTTCGGCCCGTTGCCCCCGATCGTGATCGGCGTGCCGTCCGCGCGGGGCGATCGAACCTCGATCAACGCATCGCGGATCT
>JBQCJS010000283.1:0-13543 GCA_051952485.1 Thermomicrobiales bacterium
TCGGCTTGTCCAGATCGGAGATCGCCGGCGGAACCGCGGCCTTGATCTCCGCCGTGCGGAGGGCATCGCGCCGGGCGCGGCCCCGGCTGTCGGGATTGATCTCGACGGCCCGGTCGAGACAGTAGAGCCGCTCGCCCCGGTCGCTGGAGACCTCCGCCAGCCAGAGCCACGCGATCTCGTTCTGGGGATCGCCCAGGAGCGCCATCGCGAACAGGTGCTTGGCGCTGTCGATCTCGTTGCGCTCGTATGCGTCGATGCCGCGATTGATGTACCCCAATGGCGACGATGGATCCGTGGCCACCCGCTGTTCCTCCCCGTGTTCCTGGACGGTGCGCTGCCGGATCACCCACGATCCCGCGACCGTTTCCCATCACCGTGTGCCACGCAATAGTTGCCCCGCGAGGATTCATTATCGGGAATGCGGGCGGCCGTGCCAACCCTGTACCCGACGTGGCCCTGCCCCCGGTGAGCGATATCGGGAATCCTTGCCATGCAGCCGCCTGGAATTCCCGGAGACTGGTCCTGTCGTTGGCATGGCGACCATTCCGGATATGGCGTCAGGCGTAGAACACCCACCAGTAGATGCCGACCACGATCGCGATGATGAGGGGATAGAGCGTGCGCAGCATGATGTCGATCTGGCGCACGCGGGCGTACCGCTTGTCCTTGTAGCTCCTGCCCACGGCGATGGTGAGCATGACGACGAATGCCGCGAGGGTGATGTACACGTAGTAGCCCCATTCGATCGCCACGATGTAGCCGATATCCGGCATCTGGCTGGCGATGGTGCCGAGCATGACCGCCGACGAGAGGAGGGAGGTGATGGCGAAGCTGACGCGGGCGCTCGCCTGGTCGGGCGGGAACCAGAGCGCGACGTAGGTGACGAGCGACAGGAGCGCGAGGGGGAGCAGGTTCTTCAGCAGGTAGGAGGTGACGTTGCGCTCGATGTCCACCACCACGCGGAACTCGGAGTACTGGACGAAGCCGTTCGTGTCGTAGGTGTCCGCCGTGGTCGTCACCGATGCCTGGGCGTAGAGCAGGTCCATCACCTGCCAGTTCGGGATGCTGTCGAACGGTTCCGACTGATCGAAGGAGCTGGCGAGGCGCTGCTCCATCGGTTCGGCCTGCGAGGCGGGGTCCACCACGTAGACGATATCGTTCTGCGTGAGGTGGTTGTTCTGGAAGCGGATCAGGAGCCGGTGCTGGTCCCACGGGTAATCGCGGAAGTCCATCGGGACATTGAAGGTGCCCTGTACCCGGTAGTAGACGTAATGCATGCCGTCGTCCGTGGTGGACGTGGAGACGGGTGTCCCCAGCGCGAGGCCCTCGGTCGTGGCGTTCGGGAAGGAGATGTCCAGCGCCTTGTCATCGCCGTTGTAGCGGAAGGCGATGAAGAAGTCGGCATCGAACGATTCCTCGGTGAGATCGAGGTCGCGCAGCTCGATCATCTCCACGCCGACATAGATCACCCGGTATTGCCGGACGTAGGCGCCATCGATCTCGAACGCCCGCCCGGAGGCGACCTCCTCCTTCATGTCGTAGAGGGAGAGATTGGTCACCAGGCGGTACTGGGTAGGGGCGCTGGAGAGGGTGTCGTCCTGGAACTGGCCGACGGAGAAGCCCTGGGGGGAATCGCCGCTGGTCGTGAAGTAGAACGGCCCGGAGAGGCCCCGGAACGAGGAATCCGGGCTGTCGATGCCGTGCAGGCGCGCGGTGATCTCGGAGCGGACGCGATCGATGTCGGCGTCTTCGGGCTGGATGTCGGCCCGGTCGGCGGCAGTGGCCAGCGCGGTGACGGCATCCCAGATCTTGGCGGGGCGCCAGCCGGGCTGGACGCCGAATTGCTCCACGTAGGTGCGCTGGAAGACGAGGGTGTCGGCGCCGACCGCGTCGTAGATCAGCGGGGAGACGGCGTAGAGGCCATCCGTGAAGTAGCCGGGTTGCTTGCGCTCCTCGGGTTCGTTGGCGAAGAGCGATGGAAACCGCTCGGACCCCATCGTCTCGGACCCGAACATGGTGTTCGCCGGAATACCGGCCCGGCGGCTGGCGAGCAGGAAGGCGTGAGCGTCGTCCTCCGTGAGCGCAAGCAGGACCATCCCCGCGTCGGGATCGGCCTTCAGGGTGGCGACGATCTGCGCGATCGAGGTGCTGGTATCGCCCTCGGCGATCGTCCAGACGTGGGGCACCGTGCCCCCCTTCTGCGTATAGGCCGCCCGGAACTGGGAGGTGAGTTCCTGTTCGTACTGGCCCTCGCCGGTGACGATGCTCACGCGATCCTGCTTCATCACGTCGTGGAGATAGGTGCCGAGCAGGATGCCTTCGGTGCGGTTCGAGAAGATCGTGCGGAAGTAGTCCGGATAGGCGACCAGCTCATCGGCGGTGGATTGCGCCGTGATGGCGGGAATGCCCGCCCGCTGGTAGACCGGCGCCGCCGCCAGCGAGGCGGCCGAATCGCCGTGCCCGATCACGCCGACGATGTGCGGGTTCGCGACGATGGTCTCCGCCACCGAACGCGCGACCTCCGGATCGCCCTGGTCGTCGAAGAAGACGAGGGCGATGTGCGGCCCCTTCGTCTTGCGGTTGAAGTCCTCGGCGGCGAGCGTGGCGCCGTTGCGCATTGAGATCCCGATATCGCTCTCCGGGCCGGACATGGGACCGGCGACGGCGATGAGGATGTCCTCCGCGGCGGAGTGCTGGCGTGCGATGGGGATCGAGATCCCGATGGCGAGCAGGACACACAGGAGCGCCAGCCAGGGCGCCCAGCGGTATCGCCGCGCCCGAGGGTGCGGCGCTACCGGGTGGGCGGGCGCGTGGGCGTCGGGCGTGAGGGCGGGCGGCGGGAGGTGCAGCGCCTTGCGAAGATGGGCGCCGGGCCGGAGGTCCGACGGGAAGCGGGGTCTCCGCTGGAAGGTCGGCGGCAGGGAGGGGATATCGAGATCGGTGACGGTGGCGGGTGTCGTCGGCATCACGTCCGCCGCCCGCAGGCGATCGCGGTGGCGGCGTCCGGCGCTCTCCGGGTTGATGCGCACGGCCTCGTTCAGGCAGTAGAGGCGCTCGCCGGGCTGGTCCGAGAGTTCGGCCAGCCAGAGCCACGCGATCTCGCACTCCGGATCGATGGCCAGGGCCTGTCCGATGTGATCGCGGGCGCTCGCGCTGTTCCCGGCCTGGGAGGCGCGGATGGCCTGGTTGAGGTGCGCCCGAATCCCCGGCGACGTCGTTTCCCCGTCCACTGATTACCCCGAGGAGGCCCGGCCAAGGATGCCGGACCGATTGGCTTGCCGGATCGAGAGGACCCCATCCACTGAGGATAGCCTACCCGAACGCGCCGGAACGGGAAAGCGGCGCGTTTCGATGGCCGGAAACGGGATGCCTCCGGGTGGTGGTCGCACGACGGGTCTTCGACGCGCCATCAAGGGGACGCGGTCGTGCTTGACGTGGCATGGGCAGCGCTCGGTGGAGCATCTCGCCCTACGTGGCATGTTCCTGCCTGGCCGGGCCGCCATGAAGGCCGCAGCGCGACGGGCCCCCACACACGACCGGACTGCCGGGCGATTCGGTCGTTCGTAGGGCGAACCCTTGTGGTTCGCCGAGATTTCAGCGCAATGCCACGGTGGGCTAGCCAACGCAGGATGATAGGCAATGGAACGTCTCGCGGCCGGATGCGTGTCGATCCGGGCGGCAATCCTTGTGCTTCGCGCAGACCTACAGGGTCCAGAAGCGGCGGTGCTGGGCGATGGCGGCATCGATCGCGGCGCGGGAATCGAGCCCGACCCGCTGCGACGGGGGCATCGATTCCGCGCGGGGGCCATACGGTTCCTCCAGCGGCAGGATGTTGTTCAGGCCGTCGCAGAGCCCTTCCCCAATCGCCGCGGAGCAGTAGGGCGCGTAGAAATCGCTGTAGCCGCCCTCCTGCGCGATCACCAGGCGGCTGGCGCAGATCTCGTCCGCCGCGTCGCGCAGGATATGCGTCATCGCCCGGTAGGCGGCGGTGGTGAGGGACATGCGGCCCAGCGGGTCCTGCACGCTGGCATCCTGGCCGGCGGAGACCATGATCAGGTCCGGCGCGAACTGGCGGATGATGGGGACGACGATCGTCTCCATCACCTCCAGGTAGGCGCGGTTGCCGGAACCCGCCGGCAGCGGGATGTTCACCGTCGATCCGGCGCCCTTGCCCTCGCCCACCTGATCGAGCGCGCCCCAGCCCACAGGGAAGAGGTCTTCCTGGTGGATGGAGATGAAGAGGACCGAGGGATCGTCGTAGAAGGCGTCCTGGGTGCCGTTGCCGTGGTGGACATCCCAATCGACGATGGCGATCTTCGCGGCGCCGTGGGCGCGCTGGGCGTGCCGGGCCGCGAGGGCGACATTCGCGAAGATGCAGAACCCCATCCCGCGATCCGACATCGCATGGTGGCCGGGGGGTCGCACCAGCGCGTAGGCGTGGTGGACATCGCCGGTCATCACGCTGTTCACGGCGGCGACCACGCCGCCCACCGCGAAGCGGGCGATGCGATCGCCCCCGCGCCCGATCGGCGCGCCACGGCCGGTGTCGCCGCCGGTCTTGCCGACGTCCTTCACCCGCGCGATGTATTCCTGGGTGTGGTAGGCGAGCAGGATCTCGTCGTCGACCTCGACATCGGGGATGCGTTCCATCGCGTCGGTGTAGCCGAAGAGGTCGAGCAACTGCTTGGAGCGGATGGCGATGGCCGGGCTGGAGAGGTGGGGCACCGGATCGGCGAACGGGAAGGGATCGCGGTAGCCGATCAGGTACTGGCCGGGATTGTGGGTGAGGTAGCGGTCGTCGAAGACGAGGCCAACGCGGCGATCACGGCGATGCATCATCCGGGCGAATCCTTCTGCGCGGAGGGAGGTTTCGGGGGTCGGCTCGCCACAGCCGAAGCATCACCATAGGAGGATTTCCGGAATCGCGCAAGGACGCGCGGCCCGCGTGGCGGGCGGACGCGACGATCCCCGGCCCTGCAGGGCCGGGGATCGTCGTCATGGGTGCTGGGTTTGTGGGCGAACGCCTACCAGTGGACGGCGAGGGCCATGTCGTCCATCACGTTCCACATCCAGGTGAAGGTGCCCCAGTCGTAGAAGCGGAGCTTGCCGGTTCCCGGATCGGAGAGGTAGACGCCACTGTCGTCGTATCCGTAGGCGACCATGACGTGCTCACCCGCCGTGAGCTGGTAGGTGGTGCCATCCGACGCCGTCTCGTAGGTGCTGGTATCGCCCCAGAGGCCGAGCCAGACGAGGGTCGGATACCCGGCGGCGATCTGCTGCTTCAGGGTGTCGGTGCCGCCGTAGAAGACGGTGCCATTGAAGCCGAACGCCTGCAGGGCGGGCACCAGCGGTTCGGCGTAGACGCCGTAGTCGGTGGTGTTGCCCCACTGGCCGTTGATGTCACCACGGTAGCCCCAGTGGGGGTTCGCGTTCTGCGGCACGTAGGCGTCGAACGACCACTCGCTGATCCAGTTGCCGAGGGCGCCGGTCGCGATGGAGAGCGAGGCGTACTCGCAGCTCAGGCCGCGCTGCTGCTGGTAGGCGGAGATGCCGGGAATGATCACCGAGCCGGAATCGCTGCTGGTGGCAGCGGTCGATGCGGAGGTATCGGCGCCGGTCGTGTCGCTGCTGGCGACGGGAACGGTGCCGGAGAAGGAGGCCACCTCGGCGCCGGTGGAGCAATCGCTGCCATCGACCCAGATCGTCTTGCCACCGACGTAGGCGCCGTTGATGTGGAATTCCAGGTAGAGCATCGCGCCGGACGAGGCTGCGGACGTATCGAAGGCCAGCGCGGCGATACCACTGCTGTCCGTGACCTCACGGTCACTGCTGATGATGTCCGAGGTGCCATCGTAGGAAAGGGCCAGCGACACATCGGTGCCCGCGCTCGGAGCCCCACCCGAGCGGACCTCGAACGACACGCCGACACTGCAACCCGGTGCCGGGTGCGTGGCGTCGATGGTTGCCCAGGCCTCGACCGATGCGTCCTGCGCCAGCGCGGATGGCGCGGCGAGCGGCGAGCAGAGGCTCGCGGCGATGCCGCCGATAACCAGTGCGCGGGTCACTGTCCGTCGCATGTTTCCCCCTCAATCCCCTTACGGGTGCAGTTCTTTCCGAGAAGCAAGCTGCTTCACGTTCCCCACGGTATCGCCCGGTATACGCAACCTTGTCAAGGCCGGATGTATCCGAAGCACACGCGATGCCGACTGTACCAAGCCGGGACGAATCGCGCTTTCAGCAATTTCCCAGCTGTGACCGCATCGTCACAGCTGGGAGGCCGATCGGCCCGATCCCTGCCGCGCGTACGTATGGCGGCATCATCCCACAGGAATCCGCATCGCGCAGCGGACCGGGCACGAACCCGCCACGCCACCGCCAGTTCTGTGCCAGAAAGGCATGGCATGAATGCACGTTCTTCCGGGAGCGCGGGCCGGATCGGACCGGTTCAGGCGGAATCGGCGTCGTGCGCGGAGCGCTCCAGGTCCTCGCCAAGGAAGTGGCGACGCGCCGCCTCGTCTGCCACCAGTCCCTCCGGGCCGGTCATGAAGACGGGGGCGAACCCTCCCGCGCTCGGGTCGAGGGCCCGGGCCTCGGCGACACGGTCGCGCAGGGCATCCGCTTCCGGTCCGAGGCCGGTCATCAGCGGGGCAGACCAGATCGCGTGCTGGCGCAGGGTCTCCCGGGCGGCCCGCTGGCCGGCCGCGAAGGACTCCGGGAGTGCCGTCCAGTCGTCCGTGGCCGCCAGGAGGTCGCGCAGGGCGCGGACATCGCGGAAGGCGAGCGAGAGGCCGTGCCCCTGGCTGGGATCGTTGGCTCCCGCCGCATCGCCGATCAGGACGACGCCGGGTGCATGCGTGATGTCGGCGACGATATCGGCGTTCGGGAAGAACCCGGCGGGACCCTCGCTCCGCCAGTCGCCGATCGCCCCATCCGGCAGCCACGGGCGCATCGCCTCGATCAGCGCGGCGGGCAGCTCCTCCCGCTGGAGGCGTTCCGCATCGGCGGTCGGGCAGACGTAGTAGATCCGGCTCGTGCCGCCGGCCTGCGGGAAGACCATCGCGAAGCCGCCGGGGAAGTACGCCTGATGCGCGGATTCCGGGTCGAGGCGGAGGCCGGAGATGATCGCGCCGGCGATGGCATGGTGGATCGGATCGCGCTGCCCGGTGCCGCCGATCCAGGTCCGGACGGCGCTGCGCTGGCCGTCCGCGCCGACCAGCAGGCGGGGCGCGTAGGTGATGGTGCCCCCTGGCGCGTCCACGGTCGCCATGATCGCGTCGCCGGCACGGTCCAGCGCGATGGCCGCCGGCCGGTGGACCGTCGCCTCGGCATCACCGGCGGCGGCCAGGAGTGCGTCCTGCATGGCCGGATGGCGGACGCTGATCTCGCCGGGCGAGCCGGGCATCAGGTCGGCCCAATGGAAGCTGTCGTCCAGCGCACCCTCCCGATAGCGGGTCCAGCGCGGCAGTTCGACCGCGCCCGCGCCAGCGACCAGGATCTCCTCCAGGCCGAGGGCGCGGAGTTCCTTCACGCCCCAGGGGTGGATGCTCTCGCCCCGGATGCGGTCGCGGAAGACCGGTTCGCGCTCGACGATGGCGACGCTGTGCCCCGCCCGCGCGAGGACGGTCCCGAGGGCGCTGCCGGCGACCCCGCCACCGGCGATCAGGACATCGATGGGACGCGGTGTGCGGTCGGTCGGGGATGGTGCGGTCATGGGGTCCCTGGGGTGAAACGGGCCGGAGCGCCCGTTGGTGGGGCGCTCCGGTGCGGCGGTTGTCGATTCGATCCGCGTCCGGATCAGGAGCCGTGCGTCTCGCCGATCATGTAGGCGATGAGGATGATGATGAACGCGGCGGCATTCGCGAGCGTCGTGTAGAGCACGCGCTGGCGGGCATCGGTGCGGGTGCTGGCGTAGCCGTGCTCGAACCCGACCGGGATGATCGCCAGGAGCGCGACGAGGAAGTGCGTCGCGGTGATGGACTTGCCGGAACTGATCAGCGAGAAGCCCATCATGTACTGGAGCAGCAGGAGGGTCGCTGCCGCGAACGAGACGCCTCGTTGCCAGGAGAAGGCGGCGCCGGTGATCAGCGTGCGGATGTTCAGGACGAGGGCGGCGAGAAAGCCCCGCAGCGTGAGGCTGCCGATGATCATGTGCGCGGTGGTCATGGGCGTCTGGGGATCTCCTTTGATCGGGCGGACGGGTGCGACGAACCGGCTGTTGCGAATGGGACGCATTCGCAGGCAAGCGCACGGAACGCTGTCGCTTCTCCCCGCATTATGGCATCATCGGCCTGCCTCTGACGCCACGATCGCCTGAATCACGGGTCGATTCTGCATCCGTGCCGGTTGCGCGTGGCGGGTCGGAGTGGAATCATGCGCGGTGCAATCCCGGAAGGCCGAGGGCCTCATGCCGCTGGCATGACGGCGTGCCGCTGGCGTGGCCTTTGTATACTGCGGTGACACCGGCAATCGAACGGCACCGAATCAACGCGCCCTGTCGCGAAGGTCCCGTCTTCCGTGCGAGCGCCGCACGGCAACGACGCCGATTCATTGAGCCCTATCTGGATGAGAACGCGAGGAAATCACGCATGACCGATCACACCGAACGCCCGGCACACGACGACGCCGTCGCGACGATCGAGGCGCTGTTCGCCGAGAACCGCACGTTCGCGCCACCCGCCGAATTCGTGGCCCAGGCCAACGTGACCGATCCCGCCATCTACGAGCGGGCGCGGGAGGACCCGGAGGCGTTCTGGGCGGAGCAGGCGGAGTCCCTCTCCTGGTACAGGAAGTGGGACACGGTGCTCACCTGGAACCCGCCCTTCGCGAAGTGGTTCGAGGGTGGCACGCTGAACGTCGCCTACAACTGCCTCGACCGCCATGTGGAGGCCGGCAAGGGCGACAAGATCGCGTACTACTGGGAGGGCGAACCGGGCGACACCCGGGCGATCACTTACGCCGAGCTCCTGGCGGAGGTGAGCAAGACGGCGAATGCGCTGAAGGAGCTCGGTGTCCGGAAGGGCGATCGCGTCGCCATCTACATGCCGATGATCCTGGAGGCGCCGATCGCGTTGCTGGCCTGCGCCCGCATCGGCGCGCCGCATACGATGGTCTTCGGCGGTTTCAGCGCCGAGGCCCTGCGTGACCGCATCAACGACGCCCAGGCGAAAGTGGTGATCACGGCGGATGGCGGCTACCGGCGGGGCACGCCAGCGGCGCTGAAGCCGAACGTGGACAAGGCCGCCGAGGAGACGCCGTCGGTCGAGCACATCCTCGTCGCGAAGCGGACCGGCCAGGAGACGGCGATGGTCGAGGGCCGCGACGTCTGGTGGGACGAGATCGTCTCCCGCCAGTCCGAGGTCTGCCCGCCGGAGGAGATGGACGCGGAGGACATGCTCTACGTCCTCTACACCTCCGGCACCACCGCGAAGCCGAAGGGCATCGTCCACACCACCGCCGGCTACCTGCTCGGTGTTTCCTACACGCACAAGGTCGTCTTCGACATCAAGGAGGACGACATCTACTGGTGCGCCGCCGATATCGGGTGGGTGACGGGGCACTCCTACATCGTCTACGGCCCGCTGGCGAACGGCACCACGGGCGTGATGTACGAGGGCACACCGACGACGCCGGCCCCCGACCGCTGGTGGGACATCATCGAACGCTACAAGGTCTCGATCCTCTACTGCGCGCCGACCGCGATCCGCGCGCACATGAAGGAAGGCCACCAGCATGCCGAGAAGCACGATCTCTCGTCGTTGCGGTTGCTGGGGTCGGTGGGAGAGCCGATCAACCCGGAGGCCTGGATCTGGTACCACAAGTACATCGGCGGCGAGCGCTGCCCGATCGTCGATACCTGGTGGCAGACGGAGACGGGATCGATCCTGATCTCGCCGATCCCGGGCATCACGGTGACGAAGCCGGGCTCCGCGACCTTCCCGCTGCCGGGCATCGACGCGGATATCGTGGACGATCACGGGAACGCCGTCCCGCTGGGAAGCGGCGGGTACCTGGTGGTCCGCAAGCCGTGGCCGTCGATGCTGCGCGGCATCTACGGCGACGATGAGCGCTACAAATCGACCTACTGGAGCAAGTACGAGGGTCTCTACTTCCCGGGTGATGGCGCCAAGCGCGACGACGACGGGTACTTCTGGCTGCTCGGCCGCGTCGATGACGTGATGAACGTCTCCGGGCACCGCCTGAGCACGACGGAGATCGAAAGCGCGCTGGTTTCGCACGACCTGGTCGCCGAGGCGGCGGTGGTCGGGCAGCCCGACCCGCTCACCGGGGAGGCGATCTTCGCCTTCGTGACGCTCAAGATCCGCGCCCAGGATCACGAGGGATTCGGGGATGAGCTGCGGCAGCACGTCGCCGAGAAGATCAGCCCGATCGCCAAGCCGAAGCGGCTGATGTTCACGCCGGACCTGCCGAAGACCCGTTCCGGCAAGATCATGCGGCGCCTGCTGCGCGACATCGCGAGCGGGCAGCAGCTGGGTGACACCACGACGCTCGCCGATCCCTCCATCGTGGAGCTGATCCGGGACGCCAGCCTGACCTCGAAGGACGACGACTAGTCCGCAGTCCCGGTCCTGACCCATGACGGCCCGCAACCGCATCCGGTTGGGGCCGGCCGGGGGTCACCCTGCATAGGTGGTGTTCGTTGGGGGTGGGGCGGAGTGGCGGGGGGCACGGTGGGGGATGTAGCTCGCGTATGCAACGTGAACGGAACCGGCCACCGCAGGCGCTCACGAAGATCGGCGATCGCCATGACCTCAACCGGATCAAGGGGTCGCGTGGGGCCGAATTGACGACCATCATTCCGCCCGACATGGTGGATACGGTGAACGAGGACCTGGAGGCGATCAACCGCGGCGACGGAACGCGCCTTCCGGACAACCGGTTCGAATATCGGGGCCGCGTCTATGCCTGGGAGCAGGGATCGACCGGGTATCCCCCCAGCGGGCCGGGATTCATTGTGGCCGATCGATTCACGTACTCCGCGATCCAGACATTCGTGCGGCATGGAGGTGTCAATACCCGATCGATGAACGAGCTTCGGCGCAACCCCACCTGCCCGAGGCGAGTGTAGAATTGGCCAAGGAGTGCTGGCGAAAACGCACGAACCGGAGTGGCAATGACGACCTTCTGGACTGACATCTCCCTGATGCACGATGTGGACGACCTGGACATCGCCAGGGCCGTCGCTGCCGCAATGGGTGTCAGTCTTGCATCGGTCGCCATCGTCCCACACGGCACCGATGCTGCCCTCGAAGCCGGACGGGCGGCCGAGGTCGTCGTGCAGCGGCAGGATCTGCGTGCGTTCGGCGAGGGCGGCTCCTGGCCGATCGCACTGGCGATTACCACGGCGAGCAATCGCCCCGTTGCCGACCTCGCCGCCCTTCGGGCTGTCGCCGCCGGGATAGGCGTCCCGCTGATCGCGAATATCGCTGCGGATGGACAGGATATGTTCCGGGTCGTTTTCCCGGACGGCCATGCGCCGGTCCGGCTGCTGGATGAGGATGAGAATCCGGAACTCACCGCAGACGATCGTCGCCGCCTCGCCCGGTACGACCAGCCGGCCCGGGCCGCCTGATCGCGGCCGCCAGCCCGCAGCGGATTCGCCTCGCCTCGTGACGTGCTGTCAGGAATGGCCCTCCACGCAGCCGTGTGGAGGGCCGCTGTCGTACTACCTCTTGGCGGATCTCCGGTCAGATGACGGGTCGTGTCCAGGGAAGATGCTCGATGTGCGTGCTGCCATACTCTCCATCGCCGCCAGCGTCGGCTGGCTCGGCGCTCGTGTCGTGACGCCTGCCCTGGCGTTCGTTCAGCGACATCTGCTTCACCGAAGGACCATCATGGCATCCTCGCTGACCTCCCTCGGCGTTCACTTTCTGCCCGGATGGCAGACGTTCGAGGGCGCGCCCGTCGGGGGCCTCTCCGGGATCGATTACGATCCCGGCTCCGGGCGCTGGGTGCTCGTCACGGACGACCGCTCGTCCGACTTCCCGCCGCGCGCCTACGATGCCTCCATCGCCGTGAACGAGCGCGGATTCGGTGAGGTGGCGCTCACCGGCACCGTCACGTTCCGCCAGGCCGATGGCGCGCCATACCCGACCATCGCCGAACCCGGCGCCACACCGGACCTGGAATCGATACGCATCGACCCGGCGAACGGGCACCTCTGGTTCGCGAGCGAGGGCAATCCGGCCTTCAGCGCGCCGCCGGAGCTGTTCGAGAACGACGCCGGGGGTGCCTTCATCCGATCGCTCCCCCTTCCGGAGCGGTTCCACCTCACCGATTACGGGATGCGGGGTCCACGTCCCAATCTCACAGTAGAGGGCATGTGCTTCGCGGCCGACGGCGCGTCCATCTGGGCCTCGATGGAGGGGCCGCTGATGGAGGATGGCGCCCTGCCGACGCTGGACGCGGGAGCGCCAGTCCGGCTCATCCAGGTCGACCGCGACGGGAGCGTCCTGCGGGAGGTCGTCTACGACCTCGACCCCCTGGCGCGGGCGTCCGATTCGCTGGAGGTCGCCGGGGTGAGCGAGATCCTCGCCATCGACGACGAGCGGCTGCTGGTGCTGGAACGCCAGGCGGCGAACCGCCTCTTCGGCATCCCCGATTTCACCGTCCGGCTCTACGAGGCGACGCTGACGGGCGCGACGGATGTGCAGGGGATCGACGCGCTGGTGGGCGCGAACTACACGCCGGTGGCGAAGCGGCTGCTCGCCGACCTCGGCCAACTGGGCATCGGGATCGTCACGAATTTCGAGGGGATCTGCTGGGGACCGGTGCTGGGGAACGGGCACCGCTCGCTGGTGCTGATCGCCGACAACAACCAGGTCCGGATGCTGCCCTCGCAGCTGCTCGCGCTCGACGCCGGGGATCTCTAGGCGGCAGGTGTCTCCCCCACCACGACGGCGCGTTCAGTGATTATGGTCGTGGGTGTGGTTGTGGTTGCTGGGGAGCGCCGAGATCAGGGTGTCGGCGATGGCGGCGGAACTCAGGACCCCCGGGATGCCCGCGCCGGGATGCGTGCCCGCACCGACGAAATAGAGGTTCTCCACATCCTGCGATCGGTTGTGCGGGCGGAACCATGCCGATTGGGTCAGGATCGGTTCCACCGAGAACGCCGATCCCAGGTACGAGCCCAGCGTGTCCTGGAAGTGACGCGGGTCGATCATGTGTTCGGTCACGAGGTGGCGGGAGAGATCCGGCAGGTAGCGCTCCTCCAGGAAGCGCATGATGCGGTCGCGATAGGGCCGGGCAGTGGCTTGCCAGTCCGTGTCGCCTCCGAGATGCGGGACCGGCGCCAGCACGTAGAAGGTATCGCAGCCGGGCGGGGCGAGGGACGGATCGGTCAGGGTCGGGCAGTGCAGGTAGAGCGAGAAGTCGTCCGCCAGCGTCTTGCGGCGGAAGATGTCGTCCAGCAGGCCCTGGTAGCGCGGCCCGAGGATGATGTCGTGGTGCTTCAGTTCCGGCCCGTCCGTTCCCCGGTACTGGCGATCCGTGCCGAAGTAGATCACCACCAGCGACATCGAGTACT
>JBQCJS010000284.1:0-4502 GCA_051952485.1 Thermomicrobiales bacterium
GGACGGAATCGGTGCGGCAGGCGCTGATGGCGACCGGATTCTCCTACGACCTGACGCAGCGAACCGAATCGACGGCGCTCTGGACGGCGTTCAACAACGCCGGTCAGGGCCTCCGCCGCGATGGCGCGGCCGCGCTCGATCTCTGCTGGGTGGCCTGCGGGCGGCTGGACGGCTACTTCGAACGCCCGGTTATGCCCTGGGACATGTGTGGCGCCGTCGTGATCGTCCGGGAGGCGGGTGGGATCGTCACCGCGCTGGAGGACGATGCCTGGAAGCTGGAGCGGAACGAGGCGCTGGCCGCCGGTCCGCAGCTGATCCCCGAGATGAAGGCCATCATCGTGGCGACGCTCGCTGGGGCGCGATCCGGACACTGATCCGGGTATTCTGATAGACTCCGCACGTACGTTTCGCTGCCGGGAAGTGCGGATCGGGGGATCGGGTTCGTGACGATCGCCCATCGCCCCATCTCCGCTCCACCATCGCCGGATCGCCCTGGACGCGGCGCGACGGCATCCGGACCGCACCGCGACCATACCCGTTGCCGTTCATGAAGGAGGCGCCCGATGAAGCTCATTCTTGCGGTCGTTCAGGATGAGGACACCGATGCGCTGACCGAGTCCCTGATCGAATCGGGATACCGGTTCACGAAGATCAGCACGACGGGATCGTTCCTGCGCACGGGCAACACGAGCCTCATGATCGGCGTCGAGGATGCCGGCGTGGAGGGCGTGCTGGCGATCCTGCAGCGCACCTGCCGCCGTCGCACCCAGATCGCGGTGCCGTATTCCCCCGCGCTGGAGCCGGGACTGCTCTACATGCCGGAGAACTTCGAGGTGGAGGTCGGCGGCGCGGTCGTCTTCGTGGCGAACGTCTCCCGGTTCGAGCGGATCTGACCCCGAGCCGCATCATCCTTCGCCAGGACGCCGGTCCCGCTATGTTCGGGACCGGCGTTTCGTTGTGCCCGGGCACTTGCACCGGGATGGTACAAGGAGTGCGGATTGCCGGCGGGCCAGGCGCGTGCCGGCGTGGACGAGTGATGCAGGGAGGATCGGCGCGTGACTGAGGTGGCGGCAGCAGGACAGGGCGGCGCGGCGATCTCGCCGTGGGTGGACAAGGTCTCGCGGGAGAAGGTGCTGGAGATCGCGCAGCAGCTCGTGTCGATCCCGAGTGTGAGCGGGGACGAACTGGCGATCATGCAGTTCGTGCAGCGCTGGCTGGACGAGCGGGGCATCGCCTACGTGGTGACGGCGAACGACCCGAACCGGCCGAACGTGATCGCGACGGTGGGCGATCCGGCATCCGGGCCGGTGATCGCGATGAACGGGCATCTCGACACGGTGCCGGTCTCCGATCCGGATGTCTGGAAGACGGACCCGTTCGAGGGTGTGGTGAGCGAGGACGGGACGCGCTTGTACGGGCGGGGCGCGTCCGACATGAAGAGTTCGGTCGGCGTGATGCTGGCGCTGCTGGAGCTGTTCAAGGACGCGCCGATGACGGGCGCGTTGCAGGCGCACATCGTCTCCGACGAGGAGACGAGCGCGAAGTACGGCACGCTGCACGTCCTGGACGAGATCGAGGCGGGCAGGCTGCCGAAGCCGGACTACGTCTTCATCGGCGAGGCGAGCCAGTTCAAGGTGCGCAATGCCGAGCGGGGCGGCCTGGCGGTGGACGTGCGCTTCGTGGGGCGGGCCTCCCACACGGCGGCGGCGCGGGCGACGGGCGTGAACGCGCTGCAGAAGGCGGCGAAGGGCATCCTGGCGCTGGAGCATCACCTGGAGCAGTTCCACCCGGCGGTGGGACACCCGGTGCTGAGCGTGAACATGATCTCCGCCGGGGTGGCGCACAACGTGGTGCCGGGCGAGGCGATCATCTCCATCGACCGGCGGCTGATCCCCGGCGAGGACAAGGAGAGCGCGCTGGCGGACATCGTGGCCAAGCTCGACGCGGCGGGCGAGGGCGACCCGGACTACCGCTACGAGCTGATCGTCGATCCGGATGGCAGCTATATCGACCCGAACATCACGCCCGAGGATTCGCCGCTGGTGCAGGCCTTCCAGCAGAGCGTCCGCGTGGTGACGGGCGAGGAGCCGGAGTTCTTCGTGCAGTGGGCGGGCATGACGGATGGCCGCTTCTACCGCCAGCACGGCATCGACACGGTCGGGATGGGGCCGAGCGGCGAGGGCGCGCACGGCGCGAACGAATCGATCCTGATCGACGACCTCGTGAAGGAAGGGCGCATCTACGCGCAGACGATCGCGACGCTGTTGCAGGTGCGGTAGCGACCGCTTCCGGACGCATGATGGATGCAACGGGGAGGCCGAAGCTGGCCTCCCCGTTTGTCGTCGTGGTTCGGGACGGTGGATGCTTCCCCGTTGCATCCAGCGATCGTCCTGATGGGCAATGCGTGGTACGGGTGATACCGAAGCCGCCGTCAGGGGCTGGCGGACGCCCGGACCACCGCTCAGGTGTCGCGTGGGACGAGCCGTGCCGCGAACCGCAGCCACTGGAACCTGCCCGCGTCGTCCGGGACGAGATCGATCCAGATCCTGCTGCCCAGATGGGGCAGGTACCCACGCGATGGCGAGGTCATGACCAGCGGACCGGAGAGATCGGGCAGGACATGGTCTCCGGCTCGCGTCGTCAGGTGCAGTGTGGCGTCCGATGCGGAGATCTCGAAGGCGAGCCAGTCGGGCAGGCTGAACCGCCCGGAGCAGGCGGCGAGCTTATCGGGCGAGGGCACGCAGGGCGTGGGGGCAGGGAGGTTGAGGCCGAGGAATCCGGAGAGCCCGCGCAAGATGGTGTCATTGATCAGCAATAGCGCCGATTCGCTGTTGGCGAAGCCGACCATGCCGAACCGGCGCCCGGGAACGGCCACCATGCCGGAGATCATGCCGGCATCGCCGCCCTGGGCCAGCAGCACGCTCTCGCCCCCAACATCGAGCAGCATCCAGCCAGCGCCGATGTGATCCACGACGACCGGACCCAGCGAACCGCCAGCGATTCGGGGGCGACGCATCATGGCGAGCGACCCGGCGTCGAGGGTGCGCGGGGAGACGTCGGCGTGCGCCTCCACGAACGCCAGCATGTCGTCCAGCGTGCTGACCAGGCCCGCCGCCGGGTTGATGGCGCGTGGCACACCTTCCGAGCGAACCGGATGCCACTCGCCGTCGAGCAGATCGTGCCCGATGGCCCGTTCCGGCCCGGGCGCGATGGCCTGGGCGAATGCGGTATGGGTCATGCCGAGGGGACGCAGGATCGCTGCGTCCGCAATGTGCTCGTACGTCATGCCCGTCACCCGTTCGATCGCGGCTCCGGCAAGCATGAAGGCCGAGTTGCTGTAGGTGAAGTGCGTCCCGACCGGCACGATCTGGGGGATGTCGCCCATGCGTTCCGCATACCAGGCAAGATCATCCGCCCCGGCGACGGGTTCCAGGCTGTCTGCCCAGCCGGCGGCGTGGCTGAGGAGATGACCGATGGTGACCGTGGACGACGCCTCGGGGTCGGCGACATGGAATGCCGGCAGGTGGCGCTGGACGGGATCGTCGAGGGCGAGCGCCCCATCGCTAGCGAGGAGGGCCACCGTGGTGGCGGTGACGATATTGGTCAGCGAGGCGATGCCGACTGGCGTGGATGGCGTGAAGGCCGCTCCGGTGTCGGCGTTGGCCATGCCGATGCCGGTGGTGAGCCGCTGGCCGCCGACGCTCACGCCAACGGCCGCGCCCGGCACGCCGAGCTCGCGCATCCTTGCCGTGAGCCACTGGGTCAGCAGGCCGAAAGAGTCCAAGGGCACTCCCGTCCGGTCGCGCGGGTAGATCACGGCAGGTCCGCGAGGATGGCGGAGAGCTGCTCCAGCTCCGCTGCCTCGTCCCTAACGATGACGTGGGAGACGATCAGCTCGTCCAGGCCGGCCTCCCGCAGTTGCTGCAACCGGTACTTCACGGTCGCCGGATTCCCGGAGACGCAGAGCACATCGACGAGGTCATCCGTCATCTCCTCCTGGGCCGTGACCGGGTAGCCGGCGTCCCTGAACATCCCCTGGTAGAAGGGCAGCTTGCTGTAGATCGGGAACTGGGCGCGGAAGGCGTTGCGGGCGGCGTCCCGGTCCTGGGTGATGGCGACCGGAATGTGCGCCACCACGGGCGGACGCTCCTTGCGGCGGGCCTTCTCGGCGCCGCGTTCCATCGCCGGGATCGCCGTCTTCAGGATGTACTCCACCGGCGTCACCCAGGTGATCGCCCCGTCGCTCAGCTCCCCGGCGAGCTGGAACGCATTCTCCCGCAGCGCCGAGATCAGGAGGGGCGTGCGGGGCAGGGTCGCGTCCCGGGCCAGGCTGGCCTTCACCGTGAAGAACTCGCCGGAGTGCTTGACGTCGCCCCGCCACATCCCGGCGCGGACCACCGTGACGTAAAAACGGAAGTAAATTAACGGGCGGTTAATCAGGAAGACAGAAAAAACCAACACCAAAAGTTTTTTGTTGGGTTCGATACCCAACCCGATACATC
>JBQCJS010000285.1:0-6620 GCA_051952485.1 Thermomicrobiales bacterium
CGACGTTCGCGACGATATCGGCCAGCAGCGGCACGCTCGCCGCGATCATGGGGCCGGGCGCATTCGATCGTGCCGATCAGGTCCGCCATCTCCTGGGCCGAGACCTCGCCCTCCTCGGCGTTCGGCATGACGACCCCGACGATCTCGAATTCGTAGCGGGCCGCGAAGTACGTGAACGCATCATGAAAGACCACCAGCACGCGCCGATCCTCCGGGATGGCGGCGAACGATGCGGCCAGGTCGTCGTGCAGGGCCTCGACCTCACGCGTATAGGCGGAGGCGTGTTCGGTGTAGGCGGCCTCCCCCTCCGGATCGAGGGCGATCAGGTGGTCGCGGATCGCGGGAATCGCCTCGACGACCTTCAGGGGATCGAGCCAGAAGTGGGGATCGCCCTCCCGCAGGTCGTGGGTGTGGTCGCCATGATCGATCACGCGATCGATCTCGATCAGCGCGATGTGGTCGGTCACCTCCAGCTCGGGAATGCCGGCCTCCTTCACCGCGCGTCGCCATCCGCCCGCCTCGACGAAGGGCTCCAGGTGGTGGCCGACCGAGATGAAGGAATCGGCCTCCGTCACGCGAATCATGTCCTGCGGCGATGCCTCCCAGGTATGCGGGTCGGCGGAATCGGGCATGATCGGGAACACGGTAGCGCGATCCCCGGCGACGTTCGCGACGATATCGGCCAGCAGCGGCACGCTCGCCGCGATCATGGGGCCGGGCGCATTCGATCGTGCCGATGCGCGGGACGCCGAGGCGATCCACGCTGATCCCGCCACGCCGAGCGCCATGCGGATTCCGGTACGCCGGGAGTACCTGGCGCAGCGGGTGGAGGACGACGGCACAGGGCTGGATGACATGGGAGCGCCTTTCGGGATCGATGGGTGAGGACGTGCATCACGGTCGACGCCCTTGCCTTTCATATTGATACTTTGTATCGTAATTGGCGCCGGTGGGCAACCATGTGTCGTCCGCCGGTGCCGTGCGGATGTCGGCCATGCGTGCCGCGCATCTTCCGGAGGGACCGGACCTGGACGGCTGGATACCCGGTATCACTCATCTCCCGGGGAGGAGCCCCTTATGTCGCCCGATCGGTTTGCCATTCGCGCCATCACCCGCCACACCGCGACCCGTCGCTCCGTGCTCGGGAGCGCGGCCGCCCTGGGATCGACGCTCGTCGTCGGCGGGCGGGCCGCCGCGCAGACGCCGAACGCCTCACCGGTAGCCTCGCCGGCGGCCTCGCCTGTCGCGCCCGGCAGTGGGCGCTATCTCTTCGTGGCCGACCGTACGCAACCGGCGGTGGAGGTCTATTCGATTGCGGATGGTGCGCTCGCTGGACGGGTCGAGGGAATCACCTGCGCAACGCACGCCGGCGCGCTCCTGCTTCCGGACGGGCGCCTGCTCTTCGGCGACCAGCAGAACGAGGAGATCGTGACGCTCGCCGTCGGGGCGGACGGCGTCCCCGCGATCGTCGACCGCGTGAAGGCCACGTTCGGTGAGGGTGCTGCCTGGATCGCCGCCAGCCCGCAGCTGGACTACGTGGCGATCGGATCGTTGCGGGAGGGCGAGCACGCGCAGGTGCTCAACATCGTGGAGCTGGCCAGCTTCACGAATACCGCCATCGAGTTCGCGATGAACGAGGATGAGGAGCTGACCGCCTGGCTGCTCAACGATCCCCTGAATCTCTACGTCGCGGTCGGCGGCCAGATCAGGTCCTACGTGCTCGCGGACCTCCTGGCGGGCAACGACACGCCCCTGAACACGGTCGAGGTGGAGCTCGGCTCGCACGGCGGCGCGTCTGATCCTGCCAATGGCCGGATCCTCTATACCACCGCGCCCGGCACCGGCTTCGAGGTGCTGGACGCATCGAAGGGTGCGGCGGACTACCTCACGCAGGTGCCGTGGGATGTGGATGGCCTCAGCGGCGGGCGCAACGCCCGGCCCCGCGTGACCGGGGATGGGACGCACATCGTCGGCCTGATGACGCCAGGGCTCGACGACCCCACGCAGTGGTCTGGCACGGAGGTATCCATTCACCTTACCGACATGGGCGAACTCACGGCGCGCCGCCTGCCAGTCGGGAAGGGCAACTTCGGCTATCGCTGGGGCATGAACGGCTCGGTGGCGGTCTGGGCCGGCTACGCCGAGGCCGAGACGGGCACTGCCTACCTGATCGATGTCGACGGGGTATCCCCGTCCCTCGGATCGGTGCTCGCGACCATCGACATTCCGAAGCCCACGAATGCCGCCGTGCCGGGCAAGGACTTCGAAGGCACGGATACCTACACGACGGCGGTTCCGACCGCCGGGGATGTGGCCCTCGTCTCGATCAATGGCGACAAGAAGGTGGTCGTGATCGACCTGGCCACGGCAAGCGTGACTGGCGAGTTCCCGATCGGGCTGCCGATGACGAACTACGACGGCTTCTCGACCATCATCGAGACCGGGGTAACCCCGGTCGATCTCTGGGGACGCTAGTCCATCGCCGGCCTCCGTGGCCGGGCAATCCGGGCGAGAGGGGAGCACGACCGCCGGGTCGAGTCCCCCCTCGCCGTTCCCGCCGTTCAGGGTGTCGCGTATCCTTGCCGGACGAGAAGCCAGACATCCGGTAACGGAAGGGACGCTGCGGTGTGGTCGCGCTGACGATCGGGATGCCAACCTACAACGATTTCGATGGGGTCTTCTTCACGGTACAGGCGCTGCGCCTCTCCCAGGACCTGGCCGATACCGAGATCCTGGTGGTCGACAACTTCGGGTGCGACCACACCCGCGACTTCATCGCGAACTGCGGCGATCCTGCCATCCGCTACGTCCGCCGCACCGAGATCACCGGCACCGCCCCCGCCAAGGACCGCGTCTTCCGGGAGGCTCTGGGCGACGCCGTACTCTGCTGCGACTCCCACATCCTCTTCGCGCCGGACGCCATCGCGCGGCTGAAGGCGTGGTGGCAGGAGCGGCCCGGTTCGCTCGACCTCGTGCAGGGGCCACTCCTCCACGACGACCTGGTGAGCGTCTCCACGCACTTCGATCCGGTCTGGAGCGACGAGATGTGGGGCACCTGGGCGACCGATCCGCGCGGCCTCGATCCCGATGGCGAACCGTTCGACATCCCCATGCAGGGCCTTGGGGTCTTCAGCTGCCTGCGGAAGGCGTGGCCGGGGTTCAACCCGCTCTTCCGGGGCTTCGGCGGCGAAGAAGGATACCTCCAGGAGAAGGTCCGCCAGCGGGGAGGGCGCACGCTCTGCCTGCCCTTCCTGCGCTGGTCGCATCGTTTCGGGCGACCGAACGGCGTGCCCTATCCACTCTTCACGGAGCACAAGTTCCGGAACTACCTGCTCGGGCATCACGAGCTGGGGCTGGACCCGACGCCGGTGCTGGCGCATTTCGGGCAGCGGCTCTCCCCCGAGGCGATCGCCGGGCAGATCGCCCTCGCCTTCCAGGACCTCGGCAAGCCGGTGCCGGCAGACCTCGCGCCCTTCGTCACGCCCTCGGGAGCAGCCTGGCCCCCGGCGCCGGCTACCGTGGACGGATCGGGCACGGCCCCCACGGACGATGCGCTGCCGCCGCTGCCGGACGATCCCCCGCTCATCTCCTGCGTGCTGCTGACGTACAACCGGGCGCCGGACCACCTGTGGCTGCTGGAGGAAGCGATCGAATCCTTCCTCCGGCAGGACTATCCGGACGCGGAACTGATCGTCCTCAACGACTGCGGCGAGCAGGAACTGATCTGCGATGCGCCGAGTGTGCGGGTGTTCAACGCGCCGGAGCGGTTCGAGACGATGGCGGAAAAGTGGAACCTCGCCGTGCATCTCGCGGAGGGTGACTGGATTGCGCCGTGGAACGACGCCATCGTCAGCCTCCCGCACCGCCTCTCGACCAGCCTCCGTCTCCTGCTGCGCGATGGGGCGACCGCCGGCGCCCCGAATGACGCCTGGGTGCTCGATGCGGTCGGGCTGCATCACGAGCGGCCCATCGCGGCGGGCGCATCGCACAGCCTGAGCCTCTACCCGAAGGCCCTCTGGGAGGAGGTAGGCGGCTATCCGGTGCTGCCGGAAGGCGAGGATGCGGCGATGGGGCAGGTGATCCGGGAGGCGAGCGGCGCGGCGACCGTGGACGCACCGCTACCGCTCGGCCTCTGGTTCGCCATCGTGCGGGAGGACCTGCCGGGGCTGGCCTTCCCCTCCTCGCCGGACGCCGCCACCTATGCGAGGATCGGGCAGGAGCCGATCCAGCCGGGGATCTTCGTGCTGGACCCGCGCTGGCATACGGATTACACCGGCCTGATCGCCGCCCAGCTCGCCTCCGCCCGCGGGTAAGGGGAGGTGAGAGACGTGGGGAGTGAGGAATCACGGGGCTGCTGAAACGTCCTACCACCCGAAGCCCCCGCCGCCCGAGAGGACGTCCGTTTCCTTCCTTCTCTCTTCTCTTACTCCTCTTGCCTCTCGCCTCATCCGGAGAGTCTTCCCATGAACGTGCTCTACATCCACTCGCACGACACCGGTCGCTATGTCCAGCCATACGGTCATGCGGTGCCGATGCCCGCCTACCAGCGGCTCGCCGAGGAGGGCGTGCTCTTTCGCAACGCCTTCTCCGCCGCTCCGACCTGCTCGCCGAGCCGGACGGCCCTCCTGACCGGGCAGAGTCCGCATTCCGCCGGGATGATGGGCCTCGCCCACCGGGGATTCGGCCTCCACGATCCGGGGCAGCACCTGGCGAACGTGCTTCGGGCAAACGGCTTCCGCACCGCCCTCGTCGGGATGCAGCATGTGACCCACGGCGATCCCGCCGTGATGGGCTACGAGACGGTGGCCGCACAGGACGACCGCTCGGTGGCGAACGTCGCGCCGCTGGCCGCGGTGCACATCGGAGAGATCGCGTCGGCGGGTGACGGCCGTCCCTTCTTCCTCGACGTGGGGTTCGAGGAGACGCACCGCCCCTTCCTGCCCGCGACACCCGGCGAGGATCGTTGGGTGCGGCCCCCGGCGATCATCCCGGACCTGCCGGAGACCCGCGCCGACATGGCCGATTTCGAGGCGAGCGCCCGGGAGCTGGATCGCGGCGTCGGCATCGTGCTCGAGGCGCTGGAGGCCGCCGGGCTGGCCGGTGACACGCTGGTGATCTGCACCACGGACCACGGGCTGGCCTTCCCGGACATGAAATGCTCGCTCACCGACCACGGGACGGGCGTGCTGCTGGTCTTGCGAGGGCCGGGCGTCTTCGGTGGTGGCCGGGTGGTGGACGCGCTGGCCGCGCAGATCGATCTCTTTCCGACGCTCTGCGAGGCGTTGGGGATCGCTTCGCCCGCCTGGTTGCAGGGGACCTCGCTCCTGCCGCTGCTGTGCGATGAGGCCGGCTCGGTGCGGGACGCGGTCTTCTCCGAGGTGACCTACCACGCCGCCTACGAGCCGCAACGATCCGTGCGCACGGAACGCTGGCGTTACATCCGCCGCTTCGACGGGCGAACGAGGCCGGTGTTGCCGAACTGCGACGACAGCCCGACGAAGACGGTGCTGCTGGCGGCGGGCTGGGGCGAGCGGACGATGGAGCCGGAGGTGCTCTACGACTGCCTGCTGGACCCGATGCAGCGCGTGAACGTCATTGCCCGGCCCGACCTGGCGGAGGTCGCGGACGACCTGCGCGCCCGCCTCGACCGCTGGATGCGGGAGACGGACGATCCGCTGCTGGCCGGGCCGGTGCCGCTGCCTGCGGGCGGCGTCGCCAACGACCCGGACGGCTTCTCCCCGAGCGAGGAACCGACCGTCCGGGCGTGATTGCCCGAGGGGGGAAATGGATCAGGTATCGACGATCAGGCCAATGGCGTAGTGGTCGAGCAGCCGCGCCAGCGTCTCCGCATCGTGCAGGAGGTTCTGCTGGTCGCCGTGACTCCGGAAGACATCGCCGGTGCGATCGAAGATGACGGCGGCCATGCGTTCGAGGTCGTTGCACGCGCGGTAGCGGATGCCATGAACCTGCGCCGGGTGCGACCACAACGCGCGTGCCCAGGCCCGGGTCGCGTCACGGTCCTTGCTGGTGCTGATCCGCCCGTCCGCGCTCAGGCGGCTGGTGCCCTGTCCAGTGGCGAGGTCCACGAGACGCAGGGACATGGCTGGTGGGGTGGTCGTCATGGTGATCTCGCAGAGGCAGCGTTGGGCGAGTGTGCTGCTCGTCACGGCGCGCAGGGCCGGCCTGACGCCGACGAGCGCGGAGCCGAATGTCTCGATAAAGGCGACCTCCGGTTCGCATCCGAGATAGAGCACGCCGTAAGCGCCATCGAGGGCATTGAAGCGGTCCGGGATGGGAGCGAAGTTGTAGGCGGTCGCCGGATAGCGACCGGGATGCCGGTGACAGCGATAGAAGCGCGCCTCCGCTGCCGGGATCTCCACGATCGGGAGGTCCCACGCAGGCAAGTCCGGGGGCGGGAGGGGGAGTGCATCGCTCAGCGAATCGGTCACGCCGCGTTCTGCTCGCCATAGTGCGACGCAGCCCGGACAACGTCCTCGATCCGGCCATTCCGGAGCGCGTCGAGCGGACGTTCGCCGTCCAGCCAGGCGTTGCCATTCAGCATGAAGGCGATGAGCGCCCACGTTCCCGGCTCGGGGAAGGCCGTCAGCACACGGTCGAGG
>JBQCJS010000286.1:0-2095 GCA_051952485.1 Thermomicrobiales bacterium
GGCCGTGGACGTGGACCGCTAACCAGTCGCTTGAGACAGCTCGGCTGGTGGAATTCGGCTACTCCGGCATCGGCACGATCGAGTCTACGGGCAAGTTCGATGTCTCCCTCGACGTCCCGAATACGACCGAGGCAGGAGCCTACAAGGCGACGCTGACACTGACCGTCATCGTCGGCTCGCAGCCGTAGTCGCCTCTCGGTCAACGAATGGCGGATTCGTTCGTCTGTTGACTGAAGCGATGGGGTGGCGCACGGCGATCCATGCGCCACCCCGTTCGTTCTTAGCTGTCACTCTTGTTCATGAGTCTGTACGCTTGGGAGCTTGTCGCCGTGCATCACCAACGCCTGTCACCCCATGGTTACGGAAGCGTCGCAGGCGTTTTCCGGTATGCCCTTGTTCTGGGGCTGATTGCTGGATTGCTCTTGGCGACACCTGGCCTCTCCTCCGAACATGTTTTGGCACAGACAGCAGCTACCCCCCCGTCCGGAACGCCGGTTCCCGGGAGTGCGGAAGCCGAGTCCTTCGAGGTTTACCCCGCTACCGGACAATGGGGTGACTACTTCAACCTCTCGATGCAGCCTGGCGAAACCAAGACCGAGAAGCTGCTCGTCGCCAACACTGGTAGCGGCTCGCAAGACGTCATGATCTACGCCACCAACGCCTTTACCGCTGACGGCGGCGGCTTCGGTGCCGATCTTCGCGGCGTTGACCCGAACCCGGTGACCTCATGGATCACCCTCCCAGAGGTGAAGGTCACGCTCGAATCCGGGAAGGGCGTCGAACAGTCGTTCAAGATCTCGATTCCCCAGGGCACCAAGCCAGGACAGTACATCACGGCGGTCGCCGCGGAGGAGGCGGATTCGCTCGATGTCAAGGGTGGCGAAGCATTTGCCCAAAAGCTGCGATATGTCATTCCCGTCTTCATCACGGTGCCTGGGGAGACGACCTCCGGCTTCACGGTGGGCAGCGTTCAGATCACCACGATGCCCGAGGGCCTGCAGGTGGTGATTCCTCTGCAGAACATCGGAGACGTCCGCGTGCAACCGAAGGGCGATATCGCCATTCTCGGGGAGGACAGCGAGCGCATTGCCTCAATCCCAGTCGAGATGCGTTCCATCTACGCGCATGATCAGACGAACCTGACGGTGACCGCACCGGGCAACTTCCCGCCCGGCAAGTACTCCGTCACGGTCTCGCTCAAGGACGAGGAGACCGGGACGACCGCCGAGGGCGGTGTGAAGGATGTCCAACTCGCCGGTACCGGCACCGAGGCCGTCCAGAGCCCGGTCACGCTCGGGCAGAGCACGATCGAACCGGGGCCGTCCGCGGACAACGTCCAGTTCGTCACCGTCAACACGGTCGTCTCCAATTCCGGCGACCCGATCGCGAACGGGCAGCTGTCCCTCATCGCGAAGAAGGACGGCAAGGAGGTCGAACGCTTCCCGATCAGCCAGTCCCTCTCCGTGCCGACCGGCGATACGCCCGTCTCCACCCGCTACATCCCGGCGGAGGGCTTCACCACCGGCACCTGGACCTTCGAGCTCCTGCTGGAGACCACCGATAGTTCCGGCGCGGCCCTGGTGCTGGCACAGCAGCCCATCGACGGGCAGGTGGTGATCCCATGAGTGCCTGTCGGGTCCTGCGCCGGCGCGCCCTGCGCGGCACGGCGGCGCTCCTGATCGCCGGCAGCCTTGCCGGGCCGGGACTCGTCTCGGCCCAGACCGAGGCGCCGACGGCGGAGACCGAGATCGTTGTCTCGGTGACGAACGAGGGATCGCTCGCGGTCACATGGGGAAGCACGAGCGTCGCCTTCCTGGCGGACGGCGCGAATCCCAGCCTCACCGCCGGGAATGCGACGCCCCACATCACGGCGACCCTCTCGCTGGCGATCGCCGACACCCGCGCCGATGGCGACCGGGCCGGCTACACGATCGTGCTGCACGCGACGGACCTGACGAACGAGGGCGGAGCGACGATCGCCGCCAGCAGCCTGCAGGTCGAATCGGTCACCGGCGCCCCGTCCGGCGCGGTCGGCGTGGCATCGCCGGGAGCATCGTTCGCGAACCCGCTCGCGGTGCTGACGATCCCCGATGGC
>JBQCJS010000287.1:0-2272 GCA_051952485.1 Thermomicrobiales bacterium
GCGAACTACCTGCTCGCCCGCCTGAAGGACGCGTACGACCTCGCCTATGACCGCACCTGCATGCACGAGTTCGTGCTCAGCGGCAACCGGCAGAAGGCGAACGGCGTGAAGACGCTCGACATCGCCAAGCGGACGCTGGACTTCGGCATCCATCCCCCGACCACGTACTTCCCGCTGATCGTCTCCGAGGCGCTGATGATCGAGCCGACCGAGACGGAGTCGAAGGAGTCGCTGGATTACTTCGCCGACACCTACCTTCAGATCGCGGAGGAGGCGAAGACGAATCCGGAGTACGTCGCCCACGCGCCCTACACGACCGAGACCAAGCGCCTCGACGAAGTTGGCGCCAACCGCACGCTCAACCTGCGGTGGACCGCGCCGGTCGCCGAGGCCGAGGCGGTCGCCGCCGACTGACCTCCGGACGACATCGTATCGAACGGACGACGGGGTCCGGCGCAGCACAGGCTGTGTCGGACCCCGTCCGCATTCCCGCCCGCCGGGGAAAGGCGTTTGCATGGCGCTTCCGATCCACGATCCATATGCGAACGATCCCGTGGTGGTCATCGGGATGGGCGCGATCGGCACCACGATCGCCGCGAAGATCGCGAGGACGGGGCGCCGGATCGTCGCCTGCGCATGCTCACCGATTGAAGCGATCACCCTCACCGATGACACCGGCACCGTCACCGCGCCGGTCGAATGGATCGAGGACCCGAAGGCAGTCCCCTCCTCCCGCTGGGTGCTGCTGGCGACGAAGATGCACCACATCCAGACGGCATCGCCGTGGCTGCGCCGCGCTGCGCATCCGGACAGCCGCGTGCTGGTCCTCCAGAACGGTGTCGAGCACCGGGAGCGTGTCGCGCCGCACACGATCGGCTGTATCGTTCCGGCACTCGTGTACATCAATGCCGAGCGGCTGGGACCAGGCCAGGCGAGGGCCCGCCTGACGCCCCGCGACCTCGTCCTGCCGAACGATCCGCAGGCGGTGGATGTCGCGAAGGGCTTGTTGGCGGGCACCGGCCTCCGCGTCGACATCAGCGACGACTTCCTGACCGAGGCCTGGGTGAAGCTCCTCACCAACGTCGCCGCCAATCCCATCACGGCCCTGACGGAACGCCGGGTAGAGGTGTTGAAAGAGCCTCTGGTGGAGACCCTGGCGCTCCGTGTTCTGGAGGAGGCCGTGACCGTCGGGCGCGCCGCGGGAGCCAGGCTGCCGGAGGACCAGGCCCACGCGACCCTGGCGTGGCTCCAGGCCCTCCCGGAAGGCAGCACGAGCTCGATGCTCCAGGATCGGCTCGCAGGGCGGTCGCTTGAATGCGAGGGCCTTACCGGGGTCATCGTTCGCCTCGGCGAGCAGTCCGGCATTCCGACGCCGGCGAACAGTGGCCTGCTCGCGCTCCTGAGCGCGCTGCGCACCACGTCACCGCCGTCCTGAGCGATCAGGCCGCGTCTCGTTCCTCGACGCAGCGATCGATCGCAGGCAACGGCGTCACCGTTCGAGAACCACCGTCATCCCGGCCGGAACCGGACGCCATCTCGCGGCGGAACGGCCACCGAGCGATGCGCATGGTCCCTCGCCAGACTGCCCGAAGGCCCATCCACAGCGGATCCGGGCGGAGGTCGGCGTCGGCGGGAGTTCCCACATCGGGGGCATCCGGCCACTCGCGCCGCTTGATGCCGTACATGTGTGTCAACGCCAGATCCCGTTCGAGAATTGCGGGGATCATCGGGTGCATGGGGTACATGAATGCCATCTCCTGTGCGACGCCCATTCGTGCCGATTCTTCACGGTTCGGTGGTCACCAACGTGGAGCCGACACCCTTGGAGATCGACCGGTCGTCCCATCGACGACCATGTCCCAAGCATAGAAATCGCCCGGCGATGCTCCATCGGCCGGACGATCCATTCGGGGTTTAGCTGGGGTTTACGGCGGTTCCGGAGCGAACGCGTTCCTGTAGCTGGACACGAACGCGGTCGCTCCACCATCCGATCAGGAAGTGAGCAATCCGAGCCTCCGCGCATGAGTGACCGCTTCGAGACGGTTCCGCGCCATCAGCTTGCCGTAGATCTGGTGCACGTGGGCCTTGACGGTGCCCTCCGCGACATACAGCCTGGAGGCAATCTCGCGGTTGGAATGACCCGACGCGAGAAGCGCCAGGATCTCCGCCTGCCGTTCCGTCAGGGGCTCGAGCAGCATTGCCGGTGGGGCAGCCTCGTCCGGCAACGCGGACGCCGGCGATTCCGGTCCGGCCTGGCCCACGATGCCAAGCA
>JBQCJS010000288.1:0-2452 GCA_051952485.1 Thermomicrobiales bacterium
TGAACGTGAAGATGTGCGGCGCCTACAGCGGCATCCTCACCAGCAAGACGGGCAAGACCCACCAGTCGATCGAGGACCTCGCCGTCTTCCGGGCGATGCCGAACGTCGTCACCATCGTTCCCGCCGACGCCGTGGAGCTGAAGGCCGCGATGGCGGCCATGATGGACGATCCCCGTCCGACCTACCTGCGCGTCACCCGCGATGCCAGCCCGGTGATCTTCGGGGATGCCTATGCCTTCACCATCGGAAAGGCCCACCTCCTGCGCGATGGGGGCGATATCGGCATCGTCTCCACCGGGGTGGAAACGGTCCGCGCCCTCCAGGCGGCGGATTTGCTCGCCGAAGCCGGGGTGCGGGCCTCCGTCCTCCACGTCCCGACGCTGAAACCCTTCGACGCGGAGGCGGTCGTCGCCCTCGCCGCGCGAACCGGCGCGATCGTGACGGCGGAGGATCATTCGATCATCGGCGGGCTCGGCGGCGCCGTCGCGGAGGTGCTCTCCGAACAGCAGCCGACCCGCATCCGGCGCGTCGGCATCCGGGATGTCTACGGGGAATCCGGCCCGAACGACGCCCTGCTCGACAAGTACGGCATCTCCGCCCCGCACATCGTGGCGGCAGCGCAGGAGCTGATCGGCGTGACCCCGGCGTCACGCGAAGGAGTCGCTGAATGAACGCGCGTCCCCGTGTGGCGCTGATTGGATGTGGCCGCATCGGCCAGGTCCACCTGCGAACCCTGCTCGCGCATCCGGAGATCGCGGAGTTCGCGATCCTCGTCGATGCGAACTCCGCCGCGCTCGCCAGCACGGCGGAGTCCTACCGCCTGGCGAGGACGGATACCGATGTCGCCGCCATCTTCGACGATCCGGGCATCGACGCCGTCATCATCGCCTCCTCCACCGAGACGCATGCGCCCTACATCATCGAGGCGGCGCGCACCGGCAAGTCCGTGCTGACGGAGAAGCCGATCGCGCTGGACCTTGCCTCCACCGACCGCGCGCTGGAGGCCGTGCAGACCGCCGGGACGCGCCTGCAGGTCGGATTCCAGCGGCGGTTCGATCCGGGCTACCGCGCGGCCTGGGAGCAGATCCGGCGGGGTGAGATCGGGACGGTCGAGATGATCCACGACGCGATGCGCGATCCCGCGCCGCCACCGATGGATTATGTCACCCGATCCGGCGGGCTCTACCGCGACATGGCGATCCACAACTTCGACTCCGTGCGCTGGCTGAAGGGCGAGCATCCGGTGGAGGTCTTCGCGACCGGGTCTGCCCTCGTCTCCGACGAGATCGGGCAGGCCGGCGATATCGACACCAGCGTGGTCGTGCTCCGTTTCGCCGATGGCGCGCTCGCCACGATCGAGAGCAGCCGCCGCTCCGGCTTCTGCTACGACGTGCGGACGGAGGTCTTCGGGTCGGCCGGCGCGCTGATGATCGGCGAATCGCGGCAGACGCCGGTCCGCCGTTTCGGGGCGGGCGGCGTCTCGGAGGACCACCAGTACTTCTTCCTGGAACGCTTCGCGAAGGGCTACGAGGCGGAGGTGATCGCCTTCCTGCGCGCCGTCGCGACGGACACCGAGGTCGACGTGACGGGGCATGATGGCCGCGCCGCGCTCGCCCTGGCCGTCGCCGCCGAGCAATCGCGCGCGGAAGGGCGCCCGGTGCGCCTGGACGAGGCGCCAGCCGCTCCGGCCACCTCCGCCCCGAACACCGTACCCGAAGGGACACTCACCCATGCCTAAGGTCACGAAGACCCCGGACGAACTGTTGCTGCATTCCACGCCGATCACCTACCCCAGCATCGGCGTCTCCGTCACGCCGGAGGACGCCGACTGGACCTTTGTCGGGCTCGAGGTCCTGCGGCTGGAGGATGGTGACAGCACCGACCTGGAGACGGGCGGTGACGAGGTCTGCCTCGTGCCGTTGCAGGGCACGGCCAGGGTGACGCTCGGTGCCGAGACGTGGCAGATCGGCCGCCCCGGCGGGGGCTCGATGTTCGACGGCAAGCCGACCGCGCTCTACCTGCCGATCGGCTCGGCGTTCACGCTGGCGGCGGACGGGAACTGCGAGATCGCGATCGCGAAATCCCGCGCGACGAACGCGTTCCCGCCGAAGCTGATCGCGCCGGACGACATCGCCGTGGAGATCCGGGGCGCGGGCAACGCGGCGCGGCAGATCAACCACCTTATCAAGCCGGAGTTTCCGGCCGATACGCTGCTGGTGGTGGAGGTCTTCACGCCGAACGGCAACTGGTCGAGCTTCCCGCCGCACAAGCACGACATCAGCCGGATGCCGGAGGAAGCGAACCTGGAGGAGATCTACTACTACCGCATCGATCCGCCGGAGGGGTTCGGCCTCCAGCGGCTCTACACGGAGGATGGATCGTTCGACCACGCCTGGACGATCAGGGACGGCGATACCCTGCTGGTGCCGGAGGGGTATCACGCCTTCGCGGT
>JBQCJS010000289.1:0-5671 GCA_051952485.1 Thermomicrobiales bacterium
ACGCGGCGGGCAGGAGGATCATCTCGGCGCCCTGCAGGGCGAGGATGCGGAAGAGTTCCGGGAAGCGCAGGTCGTAGCAGATCGCCAGGCCGACGGTCGTCCCGTCGAGGTCGAAGGTCACGATCTCGTCTCCGGGGGCGATGGAATCGGATTCGCGGTAGGACGTGTCGGCGTCGAGATCGACGTCGAACAGGTGGATCTTGCGATAGGTGGCGATGAGGTCGCCCGCCGGATCGAAGACGACCGAGGTGTTGAAGAGGCGCGGTTCCCCCTCCGCCCGCTCCAGGATGCTCCCGGCATGGAGGTAGATCCCGTGCTGGCGGGCCTTCGCGGCGAGCCGGTCGGTGAGCGGCCCGGGGACCGGCTCGGCGGCGGCATCCTGCCCGGCATCGGGACCGAGGTAGGTCCAGACCTCCGGCAGCACGACGAGCCGGGCGCCACCGGCGGCGGCCTCGTCGATGCCGGCGAGGGCGGCGTCGAGGTTGGCGGCGACATCGTCGCGGGAGTTGAGCTGGACCATCGCGACCGCGACGGTCTGCGCCTGGTCCGACGAGGTAGCGATCGCGGGCATGGGAAGCGCTCCTTCGCGAGCACGGAGGGACGACGGGTCGTTAGCGGGATCGTAGCACCCACGTTCATCTGCCGCGAATCCGTCTCCAGCCTCGCAGGTGGCGCAATGACGCGCTGACTTCATGGCGGCCCCTACCCCACGCCCTTCAACTGCCACGCTTCCACGCTTGTCATCCCGAGCGGAGCGGTACATACCGGGCGCAGGCATTCCGGAAGGAGCGAAGTCGAGGGACCACACGGCATGCAGAACGCCGTGCATGCGACCCGGTCCCTCGACTCCGCTGCATGGCTCATGGGACGTACGCCGAAGCACCGCTCCGCTCGGGATGACCGATGACGGTGGGAGATGGGCAGGGGTGCCCCCGTGTTGCTAGCACACAGGCGAGGGGAAGCGAGGAGCGCTAGCGGAACGTCTGCACGGTGAGGAAGACGCAGAGCAGCAGGGCGATGAAGAGCAGGACCACGATGATCGCCAGGCACGACCGCGACGCCGAGCCGAGGTCGCCGGTGCTCACGAGCGGGGTCGCTTCCTCGTCCTCGTCGCGGCGGGGAGGCCCCACCACGATGGTGCGACGGACGGCGGGTTCGTCACCGGAGGATTGGCCGGGGGCCGCATCGGGCGATGCCGGATTCGGGTCAACCATCACGCTTCGCCGACGCTTCCGCCTTCGCGTCGGCCTCGGTCAACCGCCAGACGTGGATGATGCGGGCGAAGGCCGTCACATGGGTCGCCACGGCGAGGATCCAGAGCGCCCACAACGGCTCCCGGATGATCAGGCAGATGGCCAGCAGCACGACCCGCTCCGGCCGCGCGACGAGGCCGACGGACGCGCTGTAGCCGATCGCCTCCGCGCGGGCGCGCGCGTAGCTGATCATGAGGGCGCCGGAACTGGCGATCACGATCAGGAGCGAGGCGAGATGGTCGTTCTCCGTGGTGTTCATCCAGATCAGGAGACCGACGTAGACGACGATCTCGGAATAGCGGTCCAGGGTGGAATCCAGGAAGCCGCCGAACCTGGAGACCTTGCCGGTCGATCGCGCGATGGCGCCGTCCACCATGTCGAAGGCGCTGGCGACGAGCAGGAGGATACCGCCCCACACCGGATGGCCGAGGGCGATGATCGTCGCGACCACGCAGTTCAGCAGGAGGCCGATCACCGTCGCCATGTTCGGCGTGATGCCGACCTTCGCGAACCATGCCCCGACGTGGAGCATGTAGCCGCGGACCCATGTTCCTATCCGCTCCGAGATCACCGGGCTCTTCCTCCACCAACGTACCGGATGCCCGGCTCGCGCCCCCGCTCCCTGAATCGGGACCCACCGGATCTCACCCTGATAGTCGCCTAGCCGACGAACTCCCGCCGCCACGAGGCATTGGGCGCGCGCTGTGCCGCCTGCCGATAGACGTCCAGCACGCGTTCCGCCACCGTCGACCAGTCGTACTGCTGGGCCGCGACGCGGGCATTCGCCCCCAGCCGCTCCCGCAACTCACGATCCGCGAGGATGCGGACGAGCCCGAGCGCCAGTGCCTGCGGGTTGCGCGGCTCGACCAGCAATCCGGTCTCGCCACTCGCCATCACGCTCGCGTATCCGGGGATGTTGCTCGCCACCACCGGGCGGCCCGCCGCCATCGGTTCGACCACGACGTAGCCGAAGCTCTCGTTGCCGGTCGATGGCGCGCAGGAGACATCACAGCTTGCATAGTAGCGTGCGAGGTCCCCATCCGGCACGAAACCCTTGAACTCCACGCCCCGGATGGCGTACCGCTCGAAGATGGGATCGAACTTCTCCTGCCGGCCGCTGCCCGCCACGATCAGGCGGGCGTTGGGGAACTGCTGCTGCACCAGCGGCAACGCGCGCAGGAGATACTTGAATCCCTTGCGCGGCTCGTCGAATCGCCCGACGAAGAGGATGCGCGGCGTGCCGTCGTTCGCCCAGGGGAACGGCTCCACCTGGGGACCGTAATCGGCGGTGTTGATGCCGTTCGGGACGATGGTGTAGTCGCCCTCGAAGTAGCTGTTCACGAAGTCCCGGGCCGGTTTCGAGACGGCGATCCGCGCATCCAGCCGCCCGAGCACGAAGGACATGTATGGTTTCAGGGCGGAATACCAGGGCATCGAACCGCTGTACGCGTGGAAGGTGGCGACATTCACCGCCGACGAGTTCAGCAGCACCATGTAGGAGAGCGTCGGCATCAGCGGTTCGTGGAGGTGCACCACATCGAACTGTTCGCGGCGCAGGATCTCCTTGACGTCCTGGTAGAGCGTGACGTCGAACGTCAGCTTCATCTTGCTGCCGTTGCCGGGGATGGTGATCGTGCGCCCGATGCCATAGTAGCCGGGACGCACTTCCAGCCCGCCGACATTCCCGCGCGGCGCCAGGATCGTGACGTTGTGCCCCATGCGCACGAACTGGTCGCGGAGATGCGCGACGTGTTGCGCCACGCCGCCCGCACCCTGCATGCTGTAAGGGGTTACTAGTGCAATCTTCACGGCACGGATTCTAGCAAACCCGCCCGCCCATGCCCATGACGCCGGACCCGCGAGAGCGGCGCGATCACGGTTCCAGCGTCGCGGCGGCGCGGTCGGCCCCGCCCTCATGCCGCCCGGCTCGCCCGGTGCGGCCACGCAGGCTCTCCCGCTGCATCAGCACCAGCCCGACGAGGGCGAGCGCCGCCCCGGCGATCTGGATCGGGCCGATGGTGTCCCCGAGGATGATCACCGCCATCACGCCGCTGGCGATCGGCACCAGCAGGTTCCAGCCCGTCGCGGCGACGCCCCGCTCCGAGATGATCCAGTTCCAGACGATCAGGGCGAGGTAGACCGGGAAGGTTGCCGTGTAGACGATCGCGCCCCACACCTGCGGTTCGAGTGCGGCCCAGTCCTGGGAGAGCAGCTGGGGCAGGGCGAAGACCACCAGCGGCACCGCGCCGAACGCCATCGTGTAGGCGGCGACCGTCTCCGCCGGATAGCGGCGGACGAGGGGCCGCACCAGCTCGCTGTAGACCGCGAAGGTCGCGGCGGAGGCAAGGCAGAGCACGTTGCCCACCATGCCACTCTCCCCGCCGCCCTGGAGCAGGAAGAGGAAGACGCCAACGATCGCCACCCACACGCCGGTCCACACCTGGCGGGACGGGCGCTCGCCCAGCACCGTCACGATCCCCAGCGAGAAGAGCGGCAGGAGGCTGCTCAGGAGGGAGCTGGCGAATGCCGAGGTGCGATCGACCCCGATGGAGAAGAAGACCTGGTTGAAGGCGGTGCCTAGCAGGCCGCACCAGATGAACCGGACGCGGTCGCCAGGCTCGATCCGCCAGAAGCGGCGGGGATTGTGACGGCCACGCACCGCCAGCACGGCGAGCCCGATCAGGCTGGCGAGGGAATAGCGCAGGCTGGTGTAGGCAAGCGGCAGGATCTGGGTGTAGGCGGCCTTCGTGACGATGAAGGTGGACCCCCAGATCAGGACCAGCCCCACGGCAGCGAGCTCGGGAAGGAACCCGAACGACGGCGACGGCCCGGCCTCCCGTTCACGCCGGGAGGCATCGTCCTCACGCTCCGCCACGCCGTCTGCGACGCCCTCTGCGATGCCGTCGGCCACGACAGCGATCTCCGCAGCCATCTTCGTCCTTCCCCCGAACCGAACCCGTCATGCTCCCACGCAGCGCGAGACCCCTCCCCCGCGTCCTCCCGGAACCAGCGGAGGACGGGGCGCTGAAGGGGCCCTTCCCGATCCGACACATGTCGCGATGCAGGGATGCTTCCGGAAGTATCGATGCCGGATTCCGCTTTGTCAGGGGATACGCACGCTGAGGGTGTCGGTCGCGAGGCGAACATGATCGGGAAGGGTCGGTTCGACCGCGGCGTGGCGGCCCATCTCGTGTCCCAGGTGGCTGAGGAAGGCGCGTCTGGGCTGGAGATCGTCGATCACGGCCAGCGCCTCGGCGAGCGACAGGTGGGCGGGGTGCTCCTGCTGCCGCAAGGCGGTGATCACCAGCGTGTCCAGTCCTCGCAGGAGATCGCGCGCGTCCGGGGCGATCGTCTTCGCATCGGTGATGTAGCCAAGCCCGCCGATGCGGAAGCCGACGATCGGCAGGATGCCGTGCATCACCGGCACCGGGGTCACAGCGACCCCGAGCGCGGAGAACGGCGCGTCGAACACGGTCAGGTCCAGGTCCGGCTTGCCGCCGAAGTAGGGAAAGGGGCTGGAGAAGGCGTAGGCGAACCGCTCCTCCAGCTCCGCGCCGGTCGCGGCATCGGCCCAGACCGGGATGCGCTGCTGCTGCAGGATGTTGTACCGGCGAAGTTCATCCAGGCCAGCGGTGTGATCGGCGTGCATGTGCGTGAAGAGGACGCCATCGATGCGGCGGATGTTCGCCCGCAGCATCTGGGTGCGCATGTCCGGGGAGGTGTCGATCAGGAGGGACGTGCCATCCACGTCCAGGTGGACGGAAGCGCGGAGGCGCTGGTCCCGGGGGTCGGGCGAGGTGCAGACGGCGCAATCGCAGGCGATGACCGGGATACCCGTGGAGGTCCCGGTGCCGAGGAAGGTGAGGTCGATCACGATGGGGATGTCCGGTGTGGCGCGCCGGGAATGGAACGGCTCCCCCGGCGACTCGGCGAGCAACGGCCTTCAGTATACCGGCCGGTCCATGAACCGCCGCCGGGCCGTTTCGCCCTCTCCCCAGGTGGGCACGATTTCGCTACACTGCTGATTGGGTCTCAGACAAGGAAGGGTCGCATCACCGGGCGCAGGGCGTGCCCGCTGCCGCGAGGCCGTTCCCAGGATCGTACGTCGTCGCTTCCGGGAGAGGATGCCATCGATGGACTCGCGCATTCCCCGGCCCCGCCGGGCCACGACCGTCAGCTCGCGTCCCGATCCGCGTTGGCGGTGGACGTGGCACGTCCTCGTCGCCCTGCTTCCGCTGGCGGTCATCGTCGTCGGCCTGACGACACCCGGTCTGGCCGCCCGGGAGGCCAGCGCCGGAGCACGGCAGGCCGGGGAAGCGGCGTCGCCGGTTGTCACGCCCGAGCCGACCAGCCCGCCGCCAGGGGAGAGTGTCTCCGGGGCGGTGGCGACCGATGAGCCCGTCTTCGAGGCAGCGGAA
>JBQCJS010000290.1:0-2101 GCA_051952485.1 Thermomicrobiales bacterium
CTATCTTGATCCCCTCTGATGCCGAGCCTCCTGCTTGCCATGCATTTTCCGCCCTCACGGCGTTGACCAAATCGAGAAAGAGCAGATCCTCTCCAAACCGCTTGTAGCGAATCAACTCGATATTGCGATTGATCTGCCGGACCGCATATTCATCGTACTTCTTGAAATCTCCGGCAATGCACAGCAGTCGCGTTCCTGACCAGTCCAGGCTCCGCGCGGCGTCGCCTCCCAGCTTCTTTGTAACCAATTGTTCGAACTCGGCACGATGATCAAGGAGCCAGTCAAGGTAATAGAGCCCCTGATTGATCATGTTCTCGTTCAAGGCACGCTTATACTCGATAATAACAGGGGAATCATTTTCATCTATTCCAAGCGTATCTATTCGTCCGCCGTGAACCGAACCGGTCTTATACTCAGAAGAGAGGAAGCGGATACCCAGTAGTGGGTCCAGGTATCGCTCAATCATCGTTTGCAGAGTCTTCTCAACCGCTACAGACCTTCCAACGAGTTCCGTAACACTAGAATCCGATATCTGAAACAGCTTGACATCTCCCATGACATCACCTTGACCATTCATAGGCTAAGAGCGAACCGGAAATCGGAGGAATACACATCCTCGGGAAGGCCGAGCGCTGACCGTGCGTCCAGATGGGTCCGCCGAAGTATTGCAACGCCGAGGACGGGGGTTGACAGTGCGTCCCGGTGCCGGTATAAATAACATATTGGTTATATAGACATGGTGTTACGAAAGGAGCAGGCCATCGACGCACTCAGCGAGGTATTCCAGGCCCTTGCCGATCCCACCCGGCGCGCGATCCTCGCCCGTCTGGCGGACGGTGATGCCAACGTGGGCGACCTCGCCGCCCCCTTCGCCATCTCGCAACCGGCCATCTCCCGCCACCTCAAGGTCCTGGAGGAGGCCGGCCTCATCAGCCGCCATCGCCAGGCCACGCAACGCTACAGCCGGCTCGAACCCGAGCGCCTGAAGGAGGCTTCGGACTGGCTCGCCCAGTACCGCGAATTCTGGGAAGACCGCTTCGCCCGCCTCGACGACCTGCTCGCCACGATCCAGCAGGACGCCGCATCGACCCCCGGCCCGACCGACGAAGGAGATCCGTCATGACTTCCACCGCCAGCACGTCCACCAACCCGCTGACCGTCACCGCCGAACCCGGCTCGCACAGCATCGCCATGACGCGCGAGTTCGACGCCCCGCCCGCCCTCGTCCTGCGCGCCTGGACCGATCCGGACCTCGTGGCGCAATGGCTCGGCCCGCGCGGCTACGAGATGATCGTGGAGACCTACGACGCCGAGCATGGCGGCTGCTACCGCTACATTCACCGCGACGACCAGGGCAGCGCGTTCGCCTTCCGGGGCGTCTTCCACGGCACGCCCTCGGTGGAGCACGGCATCGTCCAGACCTTCGAATGGGAGGGTGCGCCGGGCGAGGTCTCGCTCGACCGGTTGCGCCTGGAAGACCTCGGCGGACGGACGCGGCTGCACGCGATCTCCGTCTTCCCCTCGGTGGCGACGCGGGACGCGATGATCGAGCACGGCATGGAGCACGGTGTCCGTGAGGGCTACGAGCGCCTCGACGAGGTGCTCGCCACCCTGGGCGACGAGGCCTGACCGTACACGGCATGGAACTGGCCCGATGATGCGGCAGATCGCTGGCTCATCGGGCCAGCTCCCTGCCGGAGGTCCAGCCCTGCCGGTTCGTGTACGAACCCAAGCCTCGACGATATCGACGGTCGGACTGCCAACGGTTTCTGCGGCGGCGAACCACGAGGGTTCGCCCTACGTACGACCGAGTCCGTACAGCGTCACGTTCGTAGGGACCGAGTGGCTCCACCAAGGCTGGTACACGCCAACCAAGGCTGGAAGGCACACCACTTTCGCTGAACCCGAACGCGCAGGCGGGGCTTGCACGATTACCGCCTCCCAGGAGTCGGCATTCGCATCAGCGGCGCGTACCAACCGGCAACGGTCCAACAGGCCATTGGGTGATGGCCGTCCGCTCGCCGTGCCTAGACAGACTCCTCGATGATGGCGACGGCACGGACGGGGGCGCCGGTGGTGTTCACCCACTTCACCGGGAAGA
>JBQCJS010000291.1:0-5425 GCA_051952485.1 Thermomicrobiales bacterium
TCGCCTGGCTGAACCGCTCCCGGCGGCTGGCCATCCGGTATGAGCGTCGAATCGACATCCATCAGGCCTTCACGACCCTCGGGTGTTGTCTCATCTGCTTCAACGCCGTCCAACGGTTGTGTTAGGCGTTCTTACTCGTTCTGCCGCCGACCGCTCCCTGGAAGGAGTGCCTCCCTGGATACGCGGGGCGCTGGACGGGGTATGCACGGTTGATGCCCCTCACCCAGCCTTTGCGCTCCGGCGTTGCGCTCGAAGGGAGCCGAGCATGAACGTCCGTGATGACTCCCGTTACGGCGATGACCGGTGCTCCCCGGCACCACCGTGCGGCGACACCACGGACCGAGGAGCACAACGCGGGTGGGACACTGGACTGCGCCCCACCCATCTGAGCGCGTGGCATGGCTTCGGTGCCCGGGCAACGGGGGGCAGTACGGTACTGAGAGCCGGCACGGCGGGGAGGCACCGCATCGGCTCATGGGATCCCGACACGGCGCTGGGCGGGCACTCGGCGGGTCGCGCCGGTGGCGCAGCTGTCCATGGCCGGAAGGGGCCGTGCCCGCATGGCAGCGGGTCCGAAGGCCGGTGCCTGCAGTCGAGACAGACACCGGCCCGCGGAGAAGAAGCGTCCCGAACCGATGGAGCAATTCGAGACGAGATCGGGCACGCAGGACAGATGCCACACGATTAGCATCGCCTGCTCCCCCGCCGACGTGTGGCGTATGGGGTCAATCGTCCCGCGATCCACGGGATCCGGCGACGACTACCTCATGACCGTGCAGCCCCCATGTTCACCTCTGGCGTGGGTCACTTGATGACGCCGACGCTCCTCTACCGTCACTGCCTCGCCGCATTCCAACCCTCCTCCATCGCGACGGACCGCGTGTCCTCCTGGTTGGCTGACCGGGGCACCACGATATTGGTCCGCTATGCGTGGCGCCCCCTCACCCTCGCGGCTCCTCACTCGATCATGGAGAAGCGCGACCGCGTGATCCTCTTGGTTTATAGGCCATCTCATGTCGTGGCGCTGGTGATCGAGCCGAATCGGGCTATCGTCGACGAGGTCGAGATGACTGCAATGGTGCTCTACGAGCGCACCATGCGCCGTGTCGAATCCATCGCGGGAAACACCATGCTTCGAACGCTCATTCGCCTCCTGCTGGAGGTCGTGCGCATCGCCCGTGACCTCGAATTGGTTCCGGCGGCGCTCTTGCGAGGACTTCGCGAAGAGCGCCGATCAGCCCCAGGGGCCTCTCGGCACCGCCAGAGCATGTCACCACAGCCGGAGAGCCTCAACCGGGTGCGATACTGGGCTGCGTCTCACCGCCAGAAACGTGGCATAGCCTGGCCGGCGTCTCAAGGGGCGAAGGGCACGAACGCAGGGGGAAACCGACGTGTCGGGACACGCGCGCGAAGCAGCACCGGCATACGGGAAGGCCGAACCTACAGACACGTGCGAGTGGCGATAGCAACAACGGTGGCGTGGAAGTCAGAGCCGAGCCGAATTGCACATCTCGTCGACGCCGTGAGATAGTCACGGGCAGTCGCACTGACAGGAGGTGGGAATCATGAACGCAGTGCCACTGTGAACGCTCTCCTGGTCTCCACGAGTTCGCGACAACGCTGGTCGCCATGGGGAGTGGTCTCCGACTACGCCGTGAAAGGCACCTCCCGTGGACCAACGGCCTTCGCCAGGTCAAGACTTCGCATCCAGCCCCGCTCCTGTGCCCGCTGAACCTGCCCGAAGCCCTCATGCGCATCATGACGCGATCCCCCAAAGCGCCCGTCTGGGTCGCGCTTTGGTCCTCGGTGGAGGCGGGTCCACCGGGAACGCGTGGATGATCGGCGTGATTGCCGGTCTCTCCGAGGCTGGCGTCGACGTCACTAGGGCGGACGTCATCGTTGGGACCTCAGCGGGAGCGACCACCGCGGTCCAGATTCTCTCCGTGTCACCCGCCAAGCTCCTGGCGGAGACACTTTCGGCTGCTCCACTTCACCGGAGTAGTCACGGCGCCGCGGCAGCAGCACGAGGCACAACGCAGGCGGTGGTGGGCACCATGGATCGGACGCAAACGCTGATCGACGCCGCGGACAGCGCTGGTGATATGCGCCGCAAGCTCGGCGCATCAGCGCTGGGGCTGGACGCGATGTCGGACGGTTCCGGTTCGGCGCGATGGCGAGCAATCGTCGCCGCCCGCTTACCGAGCCAGGAATGGCCAGCCCAGACGGTCCTCATTCCGGCGGTGGATGCTCGCACGGGCGAACCCGTCGTGTTCGATCGCGACGGAGGGGTGGATCTCGTGGATGCGATCGCCGCCAGCACCTCCAGCGGGCCTCCATTTCGGATCGGCAGAGGTCGGTTCCTAGATGGTGGCTATCGACGGAACGAAAATGCCGATCTCGCCTTGGGATATGGTCAAGTCGTCGTGCTGTCTCCGTTCGGCGGGAGAACGCGGTATCCATTGCACTGGAGGATGCACCTTGCCGCCCAGGTCGAGGACCTTCGCGCCGCGGGTGCCCTTGTGGAGGTTATCATGCCGGACCGTGAGTCCGAACATCTCTTTGGGGTGAACGCGATGGATCCGGCGCTCCGGCGAGCGGCCGCACAAGTGGGGTATCGTCAGGGCAAGGCACACGCAAAGCGGCTTAGCGCCTTCTGGAGCTGACATCGTTTGGGATTGACACCAGCGCTGGTGGGCACGTCGAAGCCGGACCATCCGCTCGGTTGTCCTTGCCGTCTATCGCGATTCGGCCATCTTCATTGCGGGTGCATCTTGTGCACACCGCCACCAGCAACGTATCGACGCCATCCTGCGCAGGCGCAGGTCAGGCGAGACGAGGCGAATCCAATTGCGGGAGGTCGCCGCGGGGGACCGGAAGGCGCGGCTCTCGCCGAAGCCACGAGACGTTCGTTCACCACCTGGAGCGCGCTTCCCATCGATGCATGACATTCAGTTCGAGTACCTCCACCGCCTCGCCGAGCGGTATGGCTTCACGGGATCGTCCACCCTGCCTCCGCCGTGGATCGGCGCGACCAGTCGTGTCTACCCATGGGGTGACGTGGTCATCAAGGTTCCTTTTCCTGCGGACACGGCGGTCCAGTCTGTCCTGGTCGACGCCCAGATGAATGCCTTTCTCCGTGCGCGTGGTATCGCGGTTCCTGCCTTACGGGTCCTCGACGAGACGGGGGACATTGGGGAAGTTCCCGTCGCCATCTACGACCGGGTCGCCCATGCCATCCCGCTCTCCCAGGCCTCGGCGAGAGGCGGAATGTTCGGATCGACCTGGGAGGCTGTCGGCCGCCAGATCGCTCGTATCCATGCCGTTGCGCCAGGAACGCGTCTTCCGGTCGGGGTGCGCACCTTTCGGCAGACGCCCTCCGTGGATCCGCATCTGTGGGTCAATGCCCTGCGTGCTCGCGTGACCATCACCGCGAATGACGCCGATTGGCTTGACGCCCTTATCGACCAGCTTTCCCGCCACCTCCCCAACCAGGAGCCGATCGCGTTGTGTCATGGCGATCTCAACGCGACGAATGTCCTCGTGGATGAGCGGACGGGTGCGTTTCGGGCGCTCATCGACTTCGCGGGGGCGGGCTGGCTCGATCCGGCGTGGGATTTCGCGGGGGTCGCCATGACGGCGATCCCGCACCTTCTCGTCGGCCATCGATCGCTGGCGCCGGTGGCGGATGACCGAAGCGCGGAAGCGCGTATTTGCTGGTGTCAGCTCCAGACTCGGCTGTTCGCTGCCAGCATCACGGGCGACGATGGCGATGCCCGTCGCAAGGTCACGGCCGACCTCGCGCAGATCCGAACGTTCGTTGCCCGGTACGACCTGTGAGAGGAGGTTCCCATGCATGAACATCCCGACGCGAACACGCGTCTCCTGACGTTCGCTGCAGAGCTCGCGCCGATGTACCAGCAGCATCCCGCTATTGCAGGAGCCCTCCTGGTGGGATCGGCCGCGCGCGGCTGGGCCGATGCGTGGTCGGATATCGAGCTCCTCTTCGTTGTCACGGAGCCACTCAGCCTTGTGGACCGATCCGCCATCGCTCAGCGGGCAGGCCTCACAAGCCGTCGTGTCTTCGGTGCCGCTGAGGGTCTGGGCATCGAGGAGGAGGATGGCGTCTTCCGGGGAACGAAGGCTGATCTGGCCTTCACGCCCGAGCGCATGCAAGCCCTTCTCGACGACGTCACCGTCCGCGCTTCGTTGTCGCCCAAGAAGCATGCGATCGTGGCGGGCATCCGCGATGGACAGGTTCTTCACGCGGATGTGGCGCTCACCGTGTGGAAGGAACAGGCGACGGTCTATCCGGCCCGTCTTCGCCGCGACATGATCGAGAACAACCTCATCTTCGGTCCCCACCGCTTCCTCGAGATGCTGGCTGCACGGCAAGACCTCCTGCTGCTGAACGACATCCTCGTACGCATTGGGAGAGCGCTCGTCAACATTGTCTTCGCGCTGAATTCGACCTTTGCCGTGAGCGATATGGGGAAGTGGGCATTCCGAGCTTTGGCGCCGCTCCCGCTCCATCCGACCCACTTTGTTGAGCGCCTCTCCATTATGTTCACCGCATCGCCTGGCCGCGCGGTCGGAGAAGCGGGAGATCTGATCACGGAGATCCTGGACCTCGTACAGCATCATGTACCAGCAATCGATACCACGGGGGTCACCGCACGCTTCAACGAGCGCCGATCATAAGGGCATCGTCGTGTAGGAGTCTGGGAGCGAACGGAGCGATCGGCAATGGTGAAGCAGCCCCGAGGCGGGCGCTGTGCGGAGGGTGTATCGCGAGCCACTTCTCCGCGGGCCCTTGCGCCGAATCGAATCGGTCACGGTCCTAGTCTGCGCGGGGCACAACCGGAGTCTTCGTTTGACTCAAGTCACAGTAGAACGTATGATCTAGGATGAACGAGCGCAGAAGCGCCGGCCATCCTTCCATCCCGCACCGGCCCCCGGGATCGCGCCCCGGGGGTCTGGTGTCTCCAGGAGTCCCTGACCATGCCTGCCGATCTCGGGCCCGATCACCTCGCCGCCGTCGCCTACGCCGAATGGCGCTTGACCGCATCCTCGGTCCTGCCGGCATGGTCGACGCTCCCGTCGTGGCAGCGGATCCGCTGGACCTGGGCCGCCGAGGGAGCGACGCCGGCCGAGACGAGGGAGCGATGCTGCGTCGGCATCTACCTCGCCCCGTGGGACGAGCTGGCCGTCTTCCAGCGGCGGCGCTGGGAGCGTGTTTTCATCGCCGTCCAACGGGCCCGGGGCGAACGCCCCCTCGCGGCCGCCTAGCCCCTACCGGTCATTGTGCGATCGCGGCTGGACCGCCCGGATCTCCGCCTCCGAGATCCGGGCGTCGTCGTGCACGAAGACGAGGGTCCGCACGTCGGCCTCCTCGTGCCGGTCGTCCTGATGCTCCTGCCAGTCCCGG
>JBQCJS010000292.1:0-3627 GCA_051952485.1 Thermomicrobiales bacterium
CTCGACGGACACCCTTCCTCCCACCCGGCCATCGAGGCCATCTCCCTCTCCAAGCGCTTCGGCGCCACCCAGGCGCTCGACGAGGTCTCCTTCGCCGTCCCCCAGGGCACCATCCTCGGCCTCCTCGGGCCGAACGGCTCCGGCAAGAGCACGACTGTCCGCGCCCTCACCACCCTCCTCGTCCCCGACAGCGGCACCGGCCGCGTGAACGGCATCGATGTGGTGCAGGACCCGGAGCGCGCCCGCTTCCAGTTCGGCCTCGCCTCCCAGTCCGCGACGGTGGACGAACTGCTGACGGGGCGCGACAACCTGATCCTGATTGGCCAGCTCTTCCAGATGCCCGCGCAGCAGGCCCGCCAGCGCGCGGATGACCTCCTGGAACGCTTCGGCCTCAGCGACGCCGCCGACCGCCGCGCGAAGACCTATTCCGGCGGGATGCGCCGCCGCCTCGATCTCGCATCCAGCCTCGTCGCCGCACCGCCGGTCCTCTTCCTGGACGAACCGACCACCGGCCTCGATCCCCGCAGCCGCCTCCAGATCTGGGATGCCATCGCCCAGCTCGTGCGGGAGGGAACGACCGTCCTCCTCACCACGCAGTACCTGGAGGAGGCCGATTTCCTCGCCGATCGTATCGTGGTCATCGACCACGGCCGCGTGATCGCGAACGACACGCCACGCAACCTGAAGCGCTCCGTCGGCGGCGAGCAGATCACCCTCACCGTCACCCAGCCGGACGACCTGCCCCTGGCCCAGCAGATCCTGGAGACCGTCAGCGGCACCTCCCCGACCTTCGTGCCCGAATCGCTCCAGATCGCCGCCCCGGCCCCGAACTCCGGCGAGTCGCTCACCGCCGTCCTGAACGAACTGACGCGCAACGCCATCGCGATCGACGACATCAGCCTCCGCCGCCCGACCCTGGACGAGGTCTTCCTCCAGCTGACCGGCTCTGCCGACGGGATCTCGACGAGCGCCGCCCTCGCATCGACCGCAACCGCATCCACATCCACATCCACCCGAAAGGAGGCCGCCTGATGTCGGCAACCACCACCTCCGCATCCCCCAGCCAGTCCCTCGTCCCCGATTTCGCCTTCGATCCGTCCCGCGCCATTCCCACCGGACCGCTCGCCACGATGCGCCGGGCCGTGCGTGACAGCGCCCTGATCCTGCGCACGAACGTGAAGCACTTCCTGGCGCAACCGGGGCAGATCATCGGCATGATCGCGATGCCGATCATCTTCATCGTCCTCTTCGGCTACGTCTTCGGCAGCGCCATCCAGATCCCGGGCGTTTCCAACTACCGCGAATTCATGATGCCCGGCATCTTCGCGCAGTCCGCCGCCTTCACCATGGTCGCCGCCGCGGTCGGCATGGCCGAGATGAAGGAGAAGGGGCAGATGGACCGCTTCCGGTCGCTGCCGATGTCGCGCTCGGCCGTGCTGGTCGGGCAGGCGTTCTACCAGGTCCTGAACACGCTGGTCGGCACGATCACGATGGTCTTCGCGGCGCTGGCAACCGGCTGGCGCATCCACACCAGCCCGCTGGAAGGGCTGGCCGGCTTCGGCATCCTGCTGCTCTTCGTGGTGGCCGTGAACTTCGTGGGCGTCTGCATCGGCATGGTGGCCCACAACGCGACGATGGCCGACACCATCACGATGCCGATCACGATGCCGCTGACCTTCCTCGCCAACACCTTCGTCGCGCCGGAGTTGCTGCCGGGCTGGTTGCAGCCGGTCGCCGAGTGGAACCCGCTCTCCGCGACGGTGGCCGCGATGCGGAACCTCTGGGGCAATGCGTCCACCGTGGTGCCCGCCCACCAGGCATGGCCGCTGGCGAACCCCGAGATCGCCTCGATCCTCTTCTCGCTGATCCTGATCGCGATCGCGCTGCCGCTCTCGGTGTGGCTCTATCGCAAGGAGTCCTGAGCCAGGACGTTCCGTCAGGACGCCGCATACCAGGGACCGGCCAGCCGGTCCGACCAGACGCGGGGATGCTCCAACGAGCATCCCCGCGTTTGCCGTGCGCGACCCGGTGTCCAGAACGGCCGCGACTCGCTAGACTCAGGGAACGCACAGGGGGTTCCCACCCCAGTCCAGCCGGGCATCATTGCTGCGTTTCCAGCCAGGGTGGCGCCTGGCGGAACGGGGCCTCCCGAACCGGCAACAGGCAACGCACATGCAGAAGGCAGGCTTGGTGTGAAGGAACCTCGCATCGTTGACCAGGACGGCCGCAACCTCGCCGTCGATCCGCCCCGGACCCGCGAACACATCACGATCAGCATCTCCGCCCGCACCATCGGCGTCGTGCTGGCGCTCATCCTGATCGGCTGGCTGCTGCGGGAACTCTCCAGCACGCTGGTGATCTTCGCCGGGGCCATGTTGCTCGCCACGGCGATCGACAAGCCGGCCTCGGCGATGGTCCGCCATGGCGTGCCGCGCGGCGTGGCGATCTTCGCCATCTTCGCGGCCCTCGTGGCGCTGCTGGCGCTGATCGTCTCGCTCCTGATCCCGCTGGTGACGGAGGAGGCCAAGCAACTGGCGAAGGACCTGCCCGGGTACCAGCAGCAGGTGGAGGACATCCTGCACCGCTATCACGTCGGCGACAGCGGCACGCAGATCTCCCTGGACTCGATCACCACCCAGATCAGCGGCAACCTCCAGACCATCGCCTCCCACCTGACCGAGATCACGCTCGAGGTCGGCCACACTGCCGTGGTGCTCTTCGTGACGCTGGTGATCGCCTTCATGATGGGCATGAACCCGAGCGGGGCGTCGAACTACCTGGCGCGCTTCCTCACTCCCACCACGAATGCCCGCCTGCGCCGCATCACCGCCGATGTCGATCACCGGATCGGGACCTGGGTACGCGGCCAGGTGCTGGTGGCGATCAGCTTCGGGGTCCTGTTCGGGCTTGGACTGGGGGCGATCGGGATTCCCTTCGCGGCCTCCATCGCCCTGGTCGCGGCGGTGCTGGAGGTGATTCCCTATCTCGGCGGCACAGTGACGCTGGTGCTGGCGCTGCTGGTCGCCTTCAGCCAGGGCATCCCGGAAGTGGTGCTCGTGGTCGTCCTCTACGTGGTGCTGGTCAACGTGGAATCCCACATCCTCTCGCCGATGCTGATCGGCGATGCGGTCGGGTTGCCACCCGTCGTGGTGCTGGCGGCCCTGTTCATCGGCCTGGAGACGAAGGGGATCGTCGGGGTGCTGCTGGCGGTGCCGGCCGTGCTGGTGATCGCGGCGGTGCTGGACGAGTTCTGGCCGGGGCCGGAGAAGTCCGGCCCGGCGAACGCGATGGAGCGCGTCGAGGGCTGGGCGGCGCGGATGGCCCGCAAGGTGATCGGCCGGAAGAAGGCACCGCCCACCGCGCCCGCGCCCAGGCCAACGGGGGAACCTTCCGTCCCGCGTTCCTGAGTGCTGCGTCTCGCCTACCCTGGTAAGTGCAGGGAAGGCGGAGAACCAGTGATCCGGGGGATCGCCCTCCGGATGCCCGAAATGCCCGCCGATCCGGCCGTTTGTGGGGGCCGCCTTCATGGCGGCCCGACCAAGCCAGCATGGGCCCCCGATCTGCTCAGTGGATTTTCCAGACTAACCTGGCATTGCGCTGAGATCTCGGCGAACCACAAGGGTTCGC
>JBQCJS010000293.1:0-3775 GCA_051952485.1 Thermomicrobiales bacterium
ATCACCGATGCCGGCTACGGCCCCGCGTTCCTGCACCGGGTCGGTCACGGCCTGGGCATGGAGGTCCACGAGGAGCCATACCTCGTCGAAGGCAACGAACTCCCGCTCGAAGTCGGCATGGTGTTCAGCGACGAGCCGGGCATCTACCTCGAGGGCAAGTTCGGCGTCCGCATCGAGGACAGCGTGATCTGCACGCCCGACGGGGGCAAGCGGCTGAACGAGGCGACGCGCGACCTCGTCCCGATGAGCTAGGACACGCGAAAGCATGGCCGCGCTGGGCATGGCGACCGTCACGATCTACTTCGAGGAGACCTTCTCGCTGAAGGACAAGCGGCGGGAGGTGAAGTCGGTCGTCCATCGCGTGCAGGCGAGATTCAACTGTGCCATCGCGGAGGTCGCCGATCTCGACGATCTCCGCGTCGCAACCCTCGGGGTGGCCGTGCTCTCGACCGCCGCACCCCACGCCGACCAGATGCTGCAGGCGATCATCGCGTTCATCGAGGCATCGCTCGACATTGGCATGATGGGGGAGATCTCCACCGCGATCGAGCCCTTCGAGGCCTGAGCGTTCCCACTGCCAACGGATCACGGCCACGAGAGAGCGGCTCCCGCCGTGGGAGCCGCTCTCTCGCAGCCAAACGCCTGGCTGAACTATGCGACCGGGGTTCCCAGCGTCGGCCCTTGGACCGGCGTCTCATCGGGAACCGGTGAAGCCGCCGGAGATGCGACCGGGGTCGCCACGTCTCCCGGCACCTGGACGTCCAGCGTGAACCAGATCACCCGGCTGCTGCCGCCATCTGCCACGTAGATCGTGCCGTTGGAGGCGACGGTGATGCCCACGGGCTGCGAGAGCTGCTGGCCGCTATTCCCCTCGTAGAGCACGTTTCCGGTGTTCGGGTCGAACACCGAAATGGACGATGCCGAGGGATTGGTCGCGTAGAGCAGGCCGTTCGGGCCGAAGGCGAGATAGTTGATCTGCTCGGCCTCACCCTGCCAGCTCGCGACCGGCATCACGCGGACGAAATCACCATTCTTCGAGAAGACCGAGATGCGCGCGTTCGCGGAATCCGCGACGTAGACGTTGCCATCCGGGCCGATCGCGATGCCGGTCGGTTCCAGCAGCTTGCCGGGCTCGCTGCCCGTGCCGCCGAAGGCGCGCAGGAAGGTGCCATCCGAGGCGAAGACCTGCACGCGCTCGTTGCCGGTATCGGTGATGTAGATCTCCGCGTTATCCACCGCGACGCCACGCGGGCCGTAGAAGCGGCCGGTATCGACGTTCGGGTCCGGCGAATCCATCGTGTCGGTCTGGACGCCCCGCTGGCCGAGTTCACGGACCATCGTGCCCTGCTGATCGAAGACCACCACGCGATGGTTCCAGGTATCGGCCACGTAGATGAGGCCGTTCTGGTCCACCGTGACGCTCTGCGGACCCTGTCCGAACGCGGTCGCGAACTGGCCCGCCTGGTCGGTCGAGCCGTCCCAGGCCCCGATGAACTTGCCGTCGATGCTGTAGCGCTGGAGGCGGAGGTTGCCGCTATCCAGGACGTAGATCGTCTGGTCGTCCGGGGAGAGGGCGACGCCGGTCGGATCGTTCAGCTGCCCGAGACCTGAACCGGGTCCGACATCGTCCGTCAGGTTGAACGGCCCGAGGTTCGGGTTCATCTGGTTGGCGAGCCGGAACGTGTAGCCCACGGAATGCTGGACCGGCACCGGATCGGTCTCGATGTCCCGGAAGAGTAGGAAGCGGATGCCCTGATACCACTCGCCGGGCTTGAAGACGTGGGACATGATCGTGCCGAAGTTCATCTCCTCGTACGAGGACGGCACGCGGTTGATCGCGTTCCGGGTCTGGACGACGAACCCGGCCTCGTCCATGCCCTCGGAACTCGGCGCGATCACCATGTCGGACCCGCTCCACCCCGCCGGGGAGACCACCTGGAGCTGGTAGAAGTCGCGGAAGTACCAGACGTAGGGATATTCGACCGACGGATCGACCGAGATCTTGAGGCTGTAGCTGCCGGTGTTGTCAACCGCGCTCGGGGTGTTCAACCCCATGTCGCGGGAGAGGCGGAGCGTCTGGTTCACGAAGGACTTGAGGCCCGTCGTGGCCGTGTCCGGTGCGGCCGGTTCGAGGCCGGAATTGGCCCGGTTGAACGCCAGGGAGGTGCCGGAACCGATGGTGTAGATGCCGAAGAGGACGAAGACCACCAGCAGGGCGGACCAGCCTGCCGCGCGGCGTGTCGGGCGGTTCTCCGGGTTGCCGGCGATCACGTACGCCAGCGGCGCCACGACCACCAGCAGGATGAAGAGCACCGGCAAAGCCGTCGCCATGAAGCCCTTGTTGACATTGATGGGATCGTTCGATCGCGCGATGAGAACCAGCACGGCGATGACGCCGATCAGGATGCCCGTCATCGCGAGGGGCAGTACCCCGGCCACGCTCGTCAGGAGGCGGTTGCGGGCGACCCGCTCGAACAGCCGGCCGACGCCGTAACCGCCGAGCAGGACTAGCGGCAACGTCACGATGGACAGCTGTTCCGGCGTGCGCCCGGAAGCGAGGCTCTGCAGGAGGAGCGCGGCCAGGAACCAGCCGATGAACAGGCTCGGTTGCAGGCGCGTCTTCGGATCGACATCGTCGCCTTCACCGCTGCTGGACGCGACCGCGACGATGGAGAAGATGACGGCCAGCAGCTCGTAGAGCAGCGCGGCGTAGAGGAAGAACTGGACGGGCGTCGTGGAGGACCGGGTGAGCATCAGGCTTCCCCAGTCGGAAAAGGTCTTCGCCACACCGGTGATCGCCGCGACATCGGAGAAGACGCGGGTGAAGACCGTGACTGTCACCGCGAAGAAGGCGAGCCCGAGTACTGCCAGCGCCTGGGGATCGCGCACGAGGCGCCGCAGCGATTCCGGCGCGACGCTGTCCCGACCATCGCTGAACGAGGCCACCGCCAGCCCGATGGCAAGGGCAATCAGCGCCGTGATGCCGTTCGGGCCACTGGCGAAGGTGATCGCGATCCCGAGGCCGGCCAGCGCGGCCCAGCCGGTCCGCGCGGTCGGTGTCGCGCCGGTGCCGAAGCGGAGCAGTGCCACGAGCGTGAGGACGGTTCCGAACATGACCCCGGCGATCGGATCGGATGTCCGCGACGCATAGACGAGCGTCGGCGACACCGCCGCGAGCAGCATCATCCCCGTCAGCACGTACCGCGAGACGAACGGGCGCAGGCCAAGCAGCAGCGCGACCGTGCCGATGCCCAGCAGTGCTGGACCGATCCGGGAGATGGCATCGGTGACGCCGAACAGGAAGTAGCTCAGCGCCTGGATCACGAGGATGAAGGGCGATGTGTCGGAGACGGCCTGCCCGTTCGGCATAGGCTTGCCGGTGTAGAGGATCCAGGACTGGTAGGCCCACTTCGCCTCACCCGCGTTGAGCGCGTAGCCATTGAGCTGGATCAGCCGGAAGCCGATGGCGAACAGCATCGCACAGGCCGCGCCGAGCCAGAGCCAGCTCGGCGTTGGCAGGGGAGGACGCGGTTCACGCGGGGTCTCCGCCTTCGCCGCGCGTTCCTTGCGCATCGGCGCGTCGGTACTGGCTTCCTGATCGATCTGGTCCGCGTCCGATGCGGTCAAGGGGACCTCCTGGGCTGGTGCCGCGGCGTTCGGGTGGTCGGTTGATCCGGCGAGGGTGGAATCGTCGTCTCTGTGCATGGCGGTTCGCGCTACTTCCCGTATCGAACGTCGTTGTAGTACGGCAGGAGGTCGTTGCGGATGTAGATCT
>JBQCJS010000294.1:0-7283 GCA_051952485.1 Thermomicrobiales bacterium
GCAGCGCCGCCTCCCCCTGCTCGTTGCGGTGGAGGATGCCGGCGACCGAGAGGGCGACCACGACCGGCACGAGGCCGATCCTGCCGATGGGCAGCGTCTTCTGCGTGCCATCGAGGAAGTAGCGGAATCGCGTCTCGCCGCGCCGGCTCGGGACTTCCACCGCGCGGATCGGCCCTTCCAGCCGCTCCAGCTCGATCGGGAAGTTCTCCGGCGTCCGCAGCGGGTCCTCGCTGGCCGGCATGCTGCTGATCGAGAGTTCGAGCGAGCCGGAGCGCCGCATGTCCCGCAGGCCGAGGTCATCGTCCCCGACCTCGGAGCGGAAGCGGCGGAACTCCTCGGCGATGGGCGTGGTGATCGTCGTTGGCGATGGGCGGCGCAGGGAATCGGTCATGGCTGCCAACTCGTGAATCCCCGGCCCGGCAGCGTTCCTGGCATCGGGCGGGGGAAGGGGCTGTCGGGGCGCGGGAAGGCGTATCCACCACGACGGGCATTGCGGGAATGCGAACGGGTGTTCCGGTTCCGAGTATAGCGATCCGTGGGGCCGGTTGTCATCCGTCGGGCCGTCATCGGGTCGGTGCGGCGCAGGGGAGGGCGAGATCAGGGACGCTGACCAGCTCGTAGCCCTGATCGCGCAGGCTGGCAATGATGATCGGGAGCGCGACCGCCGTGGAGGTCTCCGTCGCCGGACCGTCCAGGTGGAACTCCACGATCGCGCCGTCCGAGACGTTCGGTAGCACGCGGTCGATCACGCCCTGGGCGGTGGCGTCCTTCCCGAAATCGGCCGCCGTCACCGCCCAACCGACCGGCATGTAGCCCATGTCCGCGACGATGGCGCGCACGCGGGCGTCGGTCGCGGCAGCGTAGGGCGTCGCCCAGGTCGCCACCGGCTGGCCGGTGATCGAGGAGATCGCGTCCACGGAGGCCTTCAGGTCGGCCCGGATCTCGTCGTCGGTGCGATTGGTCAGGTAGGTGGACGCATAGCCGTGCGTGCCGATGGTGAACCCGGCGTCGCGCAGCTGGAGGAGATAGGCGCGATGCGTCTCGGCCCAGTTGCCCATCGCGAACATGGTGGCGTCGACATCCTCGGCGACCAGCGTATCGAGTACGGTCTGCGACGGCGTATTCCCGACGCCGATGTTGAAGATGAGGGCGACACGCCTGCACCCCGGCTCACCGCCGGTGAACCAGGGATCGGGGTTGGCGGCGCTGAGGAACATCCCATGGACGTATCCGGAGACGCCCTTCGCGGAGACGGGCACGAACCCGGAGACGGGCGCGCCGGTCACCGTCAGCTCGTCATGGAGGGCGGCGATGGCGAGCACGTCGCAGTCGAGCGACGGGCACTTCCGGACATTCGCCGCGTCGGTGCCCACGATGCGGGCCGTGGCGCCGATCTCGGGATCGACCAAGGTGGACGCCCCGACGTGGGGAGCGAGCAGGGCGAGCAGGACAATGACGGCGAGCAGCGCGTTCAGCAGGTGAATCGCGCCGAGACTGCGGCGTACGCGGCGGATCGGGGCCGGTTCCGGGCGATGATGAGAGTATCGGGACGGGGGAAGGGCGATGGCCATGCTGCCTCCTTGTGACGATGAGTCACATGTACGTACAGTATGGCAACTCGATTCTGGCAGGTCAAATGTGCGTCCGTCCGGGTGGTGGTAGGCTATCGGGAAATCGTGCCCGATTGGCGCCGCCTGCACGCCTGCCGCGTGCCCCATCACCCACAGGAAAGCCCCGCCCGATGAGCGCATCCTCGCCGATCACCCCGGTCACTGCCACCGCCCCCGGATCGTCCGCCGAAGCGCCCGCCGGTGCTCCCAAGCGGTGGGCCGGACGCTTCGCCGAGTCGCCGGACGCCCGGCTGGAGGCGTTCAATGCCTCCGTGACGTTCGACATCCAGCTCGTGCGGGAGGACATTCGCGGCTCCATCGCCCACGTCCGGATGCTCGGCCGGCAGGGGATCGTGACGCCGGAGGACGCGAAGGAGATCGAGCGCGGTCTCTGGCAGGTGATGGACGAGGTCGATGCGGGTACGTTCGGCCTCACCATCGCCGACGAGGACGTGCACACCGGGGTCGAGCGCCGCCTGTACGAGGTGATCGGGGCGGTCACCGGCAAGCTGCACACCGCCCGCAGCCGCAACGACCAGGTCGGGACTGACCTTCGGCTCTGGACGCGGCGGGCGCTGGTGGAGATCGCCGGGAAGCTGGAAGACTTCGCGAGCGCCCTGCTGGACGTCGCGAAGGCTCATCCGGACGTGGTGATGCCCGGCTACACGCATCTCCAGCGCGCGCAGCCGGTCCTGCTGGCTCACCATCTCCACGCTTACGTGGAGATGGCCATGCGCGACCTCGACCGCGTGATGGATGCCTATCGCCGCGCGGATGTGCTGGTGCTGGGCTCGGCGGCGCTGGCCGGCACGACCTACCCGATCGATCGCGAGAGCGTGGCGGCGGAACTCGGGTTCTCCCGCGTCTCCGCGAACAGCCTCGATGCCGTCTCCGACCGTGACTACGTGCTGGACACCATCTACGCCTGTGCGCTGATCGCCATGCACATCTCCCGGCTCAGCGAGGAACTCATCCTCTGGTCCTCGGGCGAGTTCCGCTTCATCACCATCTCGGATGCCTTCTCGACCGGGTCCTCGATCATGCCGCAGAAGAAGAATGCCGACGTGGCGGAACTGGGCCGGGGAAAGACCGGGCGCGTCTACGGGCACCTGATGGGCATGCTGACCACGGTGAAGGGCCTCCCGTTGAGCTACAACAAGGACCTGCAGGAGGACAAGGAAGGGCTCTTCGACGCCGTCACCACCGTGCTCCAGCTGCTCGATGTCTTCCCGCCGATGATCCGCACGACGACGTTCAACGCCGAACGGATGGCCGCCGCTGCCGTGGATGATTTCACGCTGGCGACCGACGCCGCTGACCTGCTCGCCAAGCGTGGCGTGCCCTTCCGGGAGGCGCACGAGGTGATCGGATCGCTGGTGGGGCGCTGCGTGGGCGAGGGCAAGACCTTCGCCGACCTCACCGATGCGGAGTGGGCGGCGGTGCACCCGGTCTTCGCGGAGGAGAAGCCGCCCCTGGACGCGAGCGCCAGCATCGCGGGTCGCGATGTGCCGGGGGGAACCGCGCCGAACCGCGTGGAATCCGCCCTCGCGGAGTCGGAGCGCCAGCTGGGCGTCCACGCGACCTGGGTGGCCGAGAACCGGCAGCACCTGGAGATGCTCTTCTCGCGGCCCGGTGCTGCCAACAGCTGAGCCACGGACCTGCCTACAGCCTGCGCCAACCCCCCTCCGCGAAGCGCCAGGTCGACGTCGACGGGCTGATGATCGGCACGAGGTCGACATCATGGGGGGCGATGTCGGTATGGTCGACCGTGACGACGAGGCCATCGCCGTCGTCGCGCAGGTCGAGGATGGCGGCGGCGTGGGGTGGTTCGATCAGCGCGGCGAATCCCAGCTGGAGCACCGCCCCTTCCGCCCGCTCGTAGCGAACGTGGACGTGTCCGGAGAGCGCCACGATCGGGTCCGCGCGGTCCCGGATGCCGGTCCGGGAGTCATCCCACGTCGCATCGCCCGCATACGGGAATCCCGCGTCAGTCAGGTAGGCGCCGACATCGACCAGTGGGAAGTGCGAGAGAACCAGCGCCGGGCCAGACTCCGGCAACCGGATGCCGCCGGTCCACCATCGCTCCGGCTCCTGCTTCACCACGACATCGACCGCGCGAACGACTGCCGGCCAGTCCGGAAGGTCCTGGTTCGGCAGGTTGCGGGCGATCGATGCCGGCCAGTCGACACCATCGTGGTTGCCGGGGACGATCAGGACGGGTTTCCCCAGCGCGGCGATGCGGGTCATGCCCGCCTCCAGCGAGGCTTCGTCCTCGAACATCACGAGATCGCCGAGCACCGCCACGGCATCGATGTCCCCTTCGCCGAACCAGGCGACGGCATCGTCCAGCATCGCCAGCGACCGCTCGAACGGGTAGGCGTTGATGAACCTCCGGGGCGGCGATCCGGCCGGCGCCAGATGCAGGTCGGTCAGAACCCCGAGTCGCAGTCGTCGTGTCACCGCTCATTGCCTCCGGTGGCGCGGGGCGCCATGCAGCCCATGGTCGAGAGCATCGAATGCGCGTCGCCATCGCCCGGCAGCGTCGCGACGCCGGTTCTCGCGCGAGCGGGGACATGGTGCCAGACTCCCGCCGATTACGCATCCCGTTTCGCCGCGTGAGATTCAGTCGATCGGGGACACCCCTGGCGCCTCACGGGTGCGGATGAAGGCGGCGATGGCGACCGTCGCGATGGCGATGATCCCGTAGAGGGCCAGCAGCCACGAGAACCCGATCACGACGAGTTCGACACCCAGGAAGCCGATCTGCGCCACGCCGATGGCGCCGGCGGCGATGACGGTGCGCCGCTCCCGCCGTGGGAGGGCGATTCCGCAGAGCAACGAGCCGATCCCGACCGCCACGAGGATGAGTCCCGGGATGGTGTAGTCCGGGAACGGTGAGCCGTCCAGCAGGTATGCCGGGATCGGCATGATGCCGGCGACGAGGGCGATGCCGCCGAGAACCGCCGAGATGCCCCAGAAGCCGCAGCAGTAGGCCAGCGCGTCGTACCAGCGCCGACCGAGGGGATGGGTCGTCATGGCGGGCCTCCTCCCGCAGGAACGCGATCGGCCGGCGAACGCCGCGCCCATGGATCGTCCACCACGATTGTCCCCACCTGCCCATGCAGGGGCATGGAAGTCCCCGACCCCGCGTGTCAGGACCATCGCAACTTGGGCAGGGATGCGGCGGATCGACGCGGTATCCTCTTGGGGGACCCTCGCATTCGATCGCGGACATGCGCTGGCGAGCAGTTTGCGCATGCGGTCCCGGGAGTCAGGAGTCAACCGCTGTCGCTTGCTCCACGACGAGTCCGTGCGCCTTGGCGCAGAGAGCAACGGGAGCACATGATCGTGACCGAATCGACTATCGGCATCCACGATCCCGCCGACCATCCGGCGGACGGACGGGATGAGCTGGCGCGGGAGGTGGAGGATGCCATCGCGCAGGCGGTCGGCCGCCCTTCACCTCGTGCGACCTACCGCCTCCAGTTCAACCACACCTTCACCTTCGACGATGCGCGGCGGGTCGTTCCCTACCTGGCGGACCTCGGGATCAGCCACGTCTACGCCTCGCCGATCTTCCGCGCGACACCGGGGTCCATGCACGGCTACGACGTGGTCGACTACACCGAGATCAGCCCGGAGATCGGGGGCCGCGTGGGGCTGGCTGCACTCGTGGACGCGCTTCACGCCCACGGGATGGGCCTGATCCTCGATGTCGTGCCGAACCACATGGGCATCGAAGGCGGCGCGAACGCGTGGTGGCAGGATGTCCTCGAGAATGGCGAGGCGTCGGTTCACGCCGATACCTTCGACATAGACTGGACTCCACTGAAACGGGACCTCCAGGGGAAGGTCCTGTTGCCATTCCTCGGCGATCAGTACGGCAATGTGCTGGAGCGCGGCGAACTGCGCCTCGCCCACGCCGATGGCGGCTTCCGGATCGATTACTGGGACACGCCGCTGCCGCTCGATCCCCGGACCTGGCCGCTGGTCCTCCGCCAGGCGGAACCCGCGCTGGTGGACGTCCTCGAGGGCGACGGCACCGGCCAGGACCTCGACCTGCTCGAATTCGAGAGCATCATCACGGCGCTGGAGCGCCTGCCCCACGGCGCGGATGTCGTGGACCGCGATGCCCGGTTCGCCCGCCAGCGCGAGCAGATCGTGATCCGGCACCGGCTTGCCTCGCTCGTGGCGCGGAGCGAGCCGGTCCGGGAGGCGATCGAGGCCGCAGTGACCGCCCTGAACGGCGATCCGGATGATCCCGCGAGTTTCGACCTGCTGGACCGGCTGGTGGATGTGCAGAACTGGCGGCCGGCCTTCTGGCGCGTGGCCGCCGAGGAGATCAACTACCGGCGGTTCTTCGCCATCAACACCCTCGCCGCCATCCGGCAGGAGGCGCTGGGTGTCTTCATGGCGACCCACGACCTGCTGTTCGACCTGCTCGCGGAGGGCCTGGTCGATGGTGTCCGCATCGACCATCCGGACGGCTTGTGGGACCCGCGCGGCTACTTCCGCGACCTCCAGCGCGGCTATCTCCTGACCGTCCTCGAACGCGCCGGGGCCGAACGTGGGATCGAGAAGACCCCGGAGCGGCGGGAACGACTCGTGGCGGCCATCGACCTCGCGCTGACCGCGCGGGAGGCGGAGACAGCCACGGCGACCCGCTGGCCGCTCTGGTTGGTGGGCGAGAAGATCCTGGAACATGGGGAGGCGCTGCCGGAGGACTGGCCGATCGCAGGCACGGTCGGGTACGAGTTCGCGCAGGCGACCACGGGCGTGCTCGTGGAGGCTGGCAGCCGGACGGCATTCGACACGATCACCAGGCGCTTCACTGGCGACGCGATCCGGTTCGCCGATCTCGTCTACGAGATGAAGATGCGCCAGGTGCGCGAAGCCTTCGCCAGCGAACTGAATGTGCTGGTGAACGAGCTCTCCCGCATTTCCGAGCAGGACCGGCATTCGCGCGATTTCACGAACGCCGACCTGCGCAACGTCCTGCGCGAGACCATCGCCTGCTTCCCCGTCTATCGCACCTACATCACGTGCAGTGACGAGGGCCTGCTTGACCGGGATCGCGCCTTCATCCGCACCGCGATCGAGGCGGCGATGCGCCGCAACCGCGCGATCGACCGGTCCGTCTTCCGCTACGTCGAACAGGCGTTGATCCAGGGCGGAGAGCGGGTCGGGCCGCTGGCAGACGAATTGTGCCGGTTCGCGATGAAGGTCCAGCAGCTCACCGGCCCGGTAATGGCCAAGGGGCTGGAGGATACCGCGTTCTATCGCTTCAATCGTCTCGTCGCCCTGAACGAGGTGGGCGGGGAGCCCAGCCGCTTCGGCGTCTCGGTCGAGGAGTTCCATCGCCAGAACCGCGCGCGGTTGCGCCGGTGGCCCGATGCGCTGTTGGCCTCCTCCACGCACGACACCAAGCGCAGCGAGGACGTGCGGGCGCGGATCGCGGTCCTCAGTGAGATGCCTACCGAGTGGCGGGCGGCGATCAACCGGTGGACGCGCCTCAATCGCAAGCACAAGGTGAAGCTGGAGGGGGCGCTGGCGCCGCACCGGGCCGACGAGTATGTGATCTACCAGACCCTGACCGGCACCTGGCCGACCGACGCGCTCCCCAACGACGCCTGGGAGACGTATCGGGAGCGGATCGCCGACTACACGATCAAG
>JBQCJS010000295.1:0-10276 GCA_051952485.1 Thermomicrobiales bacterium
GGTCCACCTGTCCGACCTCCGGCTCGATCCGGCGGACGCCACCCGGGCTGTGGGCGTCATTCCCGGCCAGATCGTCACCGAGTACCGCACGGTCGAACCGACGATCGTCGACGGGGTCGCCGTGGCGGACCCCGGCCACGACCTGTTGAGGCTCGTCTCGGTCGAACGGCACCACGCCACCGGCCGCACCGGCGTCGCCTACGTGCAGGGGCTCGGCCTGACGCGCGGTGCGATCGCCGGTTCGATCGCCCACGATGCGCACAACATCATCGCGACCGGAGCCAGCGATGTGGATATCCTCGCCGCCATCGCGACCGTCGCCGAGATGGACGGCGGCCTGGCGGTCGTCGCCGATGGCGAGGTCCTGGCCGCGCTGCCGCTCCCGATCGCGGGCCTGATGAGCGCCGCCCCGGCCGCCGAGGTTGCGGATAGCTACGCGACGCTGGAGCAGGCCGCGCAATCGCTGGGCAGCCCCCTCGCATCCCCGTTCGGGCAGCTCGCCTTCCTCTCGCTCTCGGTCATCCCGTCCGCTCGCCTCACGGACGGCGGCTTCCTCGACCTGCGCGCCGACACCTCCCCACATGGCTAGGTCTCGCGAGTTCGTGTCACCTCTACACTAACCCGCCATGAGCCATCCTCGACCGGATGCACGCCACGGCGGCGGCATCCGGTCTCTTGCAAGGACGTTCCTTCGCCATGACCCGCAACCACGACCGTTCGGGCACCGCCTCCAGCGCCGGACTTCCCGCCTTCCTCTGCACTCCTGTCCGGACGTGGCAGGACGAGCGCGCCTACGACATCGTGATCGTCGGAGCGGGGATCGCCGGCCTCTCGATGGCGCTGCGCCTGCCGGCGGAGATGCGCATCGCCGTGGTGACCAAGGGCGTTCTGGGGGAGAGCAATACCCGCTACGCCCAGGGCGGCTTCGCGGCGCCGATCGGTCCCGATGACCATGTGGAACTGCACATCGCGGACACCCTGGTCGCCGGAGCCGGCCTCTCCGACGAGCCAGCCGTCCGCGAACTGATCGAAGGCGCCGCCGATGCCGTCACCTGGCTCATCGCCGAAGGGACCACCTTCGACCGCGAGCCGGACCAAAACGACGAGCTGGTGCTCGGCCGCGAGGCCGCGCACAGTCGCAATCGCATCCTGCACGCGGGAGGCGACGCCACCGGCCACGAGATCGAACGGGCGCTGGTCGCCCAGTTGCGCGCACGCGATGGCGTGGAGATCCACGACCGCACGGCCGCGGTCGATCTCGTCCTCGAGAACGGCCACTGCCGGGGCGTCATCGTCCAGGGCGCGGACGCTCCGGACCTGACCCTCTTCTCGGCGCCGTGCGTGACCCTCGCCAACGGCGGCGCCGGTCAACTCTGGGCCGTGACCTCCAACCCTTCCGGCGCGACCGGCGACGGCATGGCAATGGCCCTCCGCAGCGGCGCCGTCCTCGCGGACCTCGAGTTTGCCCAGTTCCATCCCACGGTCCTCACCTTGCCGGACGGTGATGGCTTCCTGATCACGGAGGCCGTCCGGGGCGAAGGCGCCTACCTGCGCGGCAAGGATGGCGAGCGGTTCATGCTGGAGATCGACCCCCTCGGGGAGCTGGCCCCGCGCGATGTCGTGGCTCGCGGCATCCAGCGGCAGATGGCCCTCGATGAACTGCCCTTCGTCCACCTCGATCTTCGCCATCTCGATCCGGACCTCGTGAAGCGCCGCTTCCCGACCATCTCCTCCTTCCTCGCCACGATGGACCTCGATCTCGCCAACGACCTCATCCCCGTCGCCCCCGCCGCCCACTACTTCATGGGCGGCATCGCGGCTGGCACCGATGGCCGGACCTCCATCCCCGGCCTCCGTGCCATCGGGGAGGTCTCCTGCACGGGGGTACATGGGGCGAATCGGCTGGCGAGCAACTCCCTGCTGGAAGGACTCGTGTTCGGCCTCGAGGCCGCCGCGTCGATCCGCGCGGAATGGGCCAGCGGCGCCTGGGACCGCACGCTGCCGCCGCCCTCCCGGCGCCCGGTGGTTGCCGATGGGACGCAGCAACTCACCAGCGACCAGGTCGCCGCCGCCCGCGGGGATGTCCAGCGCCTCATGAGCGACGATGTGGCCGTCGTGCGCAGCGCGGATTCGCTCGTCGATGCGGAAGCCGGACTGCGCGATATCGCGGCCGCCGTCGACCACCTGCGACTCGACACCTTCGCCGCGATCGAGCTGCGCAACATGATCCTGCTCGCGGCGCAGGTCGTGGCGTCTGCGGAGTTCCGGGAGGAGAGCCGGGGCGGCCATTTCCGGGCCGACTTCCCGGACCGGGCGCCGGGTCTCGATGGCGAACACCAGCTCGTGGTGCGGCAGGATGGCGGGTTCGCGCGCTGCTTCGGATCGATCGGGGAGGCCCTCGCGCCGATCGCCGCCGAACGCGTGCCCGCCACACGCTAGCTCGCCCGAATCACCGCGACAGGAGCATCGCCGCCGTGCCCACGTCATTCACCTATGCCGATGCCCTCGCCGCGATCTGGGATCGCTCCGGCTACGACCGGGGCTTCGTCAGCAATCCCTTCGCGGGTGACGATGCCGCCCGGCTCGGGTTGCGCCGCACGGATGCGATCCTCGAACGCTTCGGCAACCCCCATCACCGGTACCGGATCGTCCACGTCGCCGGCTCGAAGGGCAAAGGATCCACGACGACGATGCTCGCCGCGATCCTGCGGGAGGCCGGGGAGAAGACCGGGCGCTACGTCTCCCCCCATCTCCATTCCTATCGCGAGCGCATCGCGGTCGATGATGAGCCGATCGCCGAGGCCGACTTTGCCGACCTCACCCGCCGCGCCGTGGACGCGACCGAAGCCGTCGAGCGCACGCGGCCGGACCTGGGCGAGGTCACGGCCTGGGAACTGACGACGGCGATGGCGCTGCTCTGGTACGCGGAGGCGGGATGCACCTGGGCGGTGATCGAGGTCGGTCTCGGCGGCACCCTGGACGCCACCAACGTCGTGACGCCGGAGGTCTCCGTCATCACCCGGCTCGACTACGAACACACCGCGATCCTCGGAGATACCATCGAGGAGATCGCGGCGAACAAGGCAGGGATCATCAAGCCAGGCACGCCGGTCGTGACCGCGCACCAGCTTCCTGCCGCGCTGGGGGTGATCACCGCCCGCGCGGACGAACTCGGGTGCGCGCTGCTCGTGCAGGATCGCGATTTCCGCACCGAAGGGACCGATCGCCGGTTCTCCTATCGCGATGCGGCTAGGCGCCTGGACGACCTCGCCATCGCACTGATCGGCCGACATCAGGTGGAGAACGCCGGCCTCGCCATCGCCGCCGCCCATCTCGCCATCGATCCGCCGGAACGCGCCATCCGCGCGGGCCTCGCGACCGCGGTCAATCCCGGCCGCTTCGAGATCGTTCGCCTCCCGAACGGCACGACCGTGGTGATCGATGGCGCGCACACGCCAATCGCCGCCGATGCCCTTCGTATCGCCCTCGAGGATCGCTTCCCCGGCCAGCGACCGCATGTCGTTGTCGGCATGCTGCAGGGCAAGGATGCCGATCGCGTGCTGGCGCACCTCGAACCGGTGGCCGCGTCCTGGCACATCGCTCCGCTCGCGACGCCACGCTCGATGGACGTCGATGAGCTGGCCTCGCACCTGGCGTCCCCTGCCGCGCCGATCACCCGTCACCCGTCGGTTGCGTCCGCGCTGGCTGCCGCAATCAGCCTTCCGGCTCCCGCGTTGATCGTGGTGGCGGGGTCCCTCAGCACCGCCAGCGAGGCGCGCGTCGCGCTCGGCCTCGCCAGCAACGATCCCGCACCGAAGGCATCCCCTCGGGTATCCTAGGGACTGTCATCCGCGCCCACCGCTGTCGATGCACCCCGGCGCGCAATCATCCCTGTCGTCGAGGATTCCGTTCCCAATCCGGTTCCAGCATGAATCCCGACGCACCAACCAACCGTAGATAGGCCTAGATGAAGCGAATGCGTCATCACCAGAGTCTTGGGACAATCAGGTGGTCCGGGTGAGCACCGCGCCACAGTCCCTTACCAGTACGACGACCGAGCAGGAACGCGCCTACTCGGAACTCGAGGATGCCGCGCTGGTCGCCCTGATGGCCACGCAGGATTCCCGGGCCCTGGAGACGTTGTACGAGCGCCACGCGCGCATCGTCTTCTCCTTCGCCCTGCGGATCGTCGGTGATCCCGCATCGGCCGAGGAGATTGTCCAGGAGGCATTCTTCCGGTCCTGGCAACAGGCCACCCGGTTCACCGAGGGCCGAGGCACCTACGTGACGTGGCTGCTCAGCATCACGCACAACCTCGCCATCGATGAGATTCGGAAACGCCAGCGGCGTCCGCAACGGGCGGACAGCGCCGATCCGGTGCTCCTGCTGACGAACCTGAACGATCCGGGGCTGAGTGTCGAGGATCGGGCGATGCAGGGATCGTGGCGGGACGAGATCGAGGCAGCATTGAAGGCGATCCCCGAATCGCAACGCGAGCCGATCGAACTCGCCTACTACTCCGGATTGACCCAGCGAGAGATCGCGGATCACCTCGGAGAACCATTGGGAACCATCAAGACGCGAATGCGCCTGGGGATGCGCAAGCTCCGAGAAACGCTCGAGCAGCGTGAGGTTGGATTGACGTGAACGGGCCGGAACGACTGATAACTGAATCTCCTGATGACCGGAACGTCCATTCCCCGTCGCTCGACCTCGAATGTGCGTTCGTGGATGACAACGTGGAGGCGTTCGTCCTCCGTGCCCTCGATCTGTCGGACCAGCAACGGATCGCCCTGCACCTTCGCTGGTGCGAGCGATGCCGCGAGGTAGCCGATGGCTATGTGGTCGTCCCGCGGATGCTCTCCGCGTCGGCGCCGCTGGCCGATGGACCGTCTCCGGCCGTGCGCGACCGGCTGCTTGCCCGCGTCGCTGGCGAGATGAACGCGAGCGCGTCCACGGAGGCCATGCCGGTTCAGGCGGCGCCCGCTCCCGGGAAGGTTTCGGCGTCGCGCGTCACGTTGTGGCAGCGGCGAATCCTGCCGGCCGCCACTGCGATCCTCACCATCGCCTTCCTGCTGGTCTCAGCGTGGGGCGTGGGCCTCCAGAACCAGGTCGAGGACCTGCGCACCCAGGCGACCCAGCCCACCACCTTCAGCGGTCAACCGCTGTCGTCGCCACGCCTGTTCACCACCAAGCCGGCCTGCTCCGGGTGCACCGGTGTCGCCCAGCTTGGCGCCGATCCGGGCAAATCCACCGCCTTGCTGATGGCATGGGGTCTCGATCCCAGCCAGACGCACGAGGTGTGGTGCATGCACGAGAACGGCGAATCGAACCTGGTCGCGGTCCTCGACGTGAACGCCGACGGCGATGCCATGCAGACGCTCACCTTCAGCAAGCCGATCGCCGGCTACCTCGAGATCCGGATCGTGAAGCAGCAGGACGCCTCGCCGGAACTCATCTTCTCGCCGAAGCACGACATGGAGGAAGCGAGCAACGCCTCGCCGGACGAATCCACATCCATGTAGCGGATGTGGTCGCGAGGCGTGCGGCCACCAACCAGATTCATGGTGGCAGCCGGGTCCCACATGGGACCCGGCTGTTTGCGTCGCATCCGGTCGGGGGCTATAGTCTTGCGATTGATGATGCGCAGTCGCGCCGTTCAGGACTCGCGACCCCACCGATGGAGAACGCACGCGTGCACACCGCGGCAGCTACCGCACCAGCCACCGCCACGAGCGGAGTCCCGAAGGCATCGGGCGCCGCCGTGCGCCAGGACGAGCGCCTCGCGGCACCCTCGGCCCGCACGGCGACCGCGGACACCTTCGCCGCGCCCATCCGCTCGCTCTCGATCCTCATCCCCGTGATGAACGAGGAGGGGAACCTCCCCGAGCTCTACAGCCGCCTCTCGGCCCAGCTCGATGCGATCGGGCTGCCCTGGGAGATCATCTTCGTCGATGACGGATCGTCCGATGGCACCTGGGCGTTCATCGAGCGGACCAACGCCACGGACAAGCGGGTGGTCGGGCTCCGTCACCGGCGCAACTTCGGCAAGGCCCGTGCCCTCGCCGACGGCTTCGCCGTGGCCCAGGGCGATGTCATCGTGACCATGGACGGTGACCTCCAGGACGACCCGGACGAGTTGCCCCGGTTCCTCGCGATGCTCGACGAGGGCTACGACCTCGTCTCCGGGTGGAAGCAGCGGCGGCAGGACCCGCTCGGCAAGACAGCTCCCAGCAAGGTCTTCAACTGGACTGTCCGCACCTTCTCCGGCGTCCAGCTCCACGACTTCAACTGCGGGTTCAAGGCCTACCGCCGCGAGGTGACGGAGAACATCCGCCTCTACGGCGAACTGCACCGCTTCACCCCGGTCCTCGCCAACGCGGAGGGCTTCCGCATCGGCGAACTGCCGGTGAAGCATCACCCGCGCACCTGGGGCACCTCCAAATACGGATGGTCCCGCCTGACCAAGGGCTTCCTCGACCTCCTGACGGTCATCTTTCTCACCCAGTACCGCCAGCGCCCGCTGCACCTCTTCGGGCTGCCAGGCCTGCTCTCGATGATGCTGGGTATCCTGATCGGCCTCTACCTCTCCTTCGACAAGCTGGTGATGGGAAACCCCATCGGCACGCGCCCGTTGCTCCTGCTGGCCGTCCTGCTGGTCGTCATCGGCGCCCAGTTCTTCGGGCTCGGCCTGATCGGCGAATACATCGCCCACGGACGCAACGCGCCCCGCCACGAGATCCCCACCTCCCTCCGCCAGACGATCGGCCTTGAGGCTCGTCCGGTCCTGGAGACCATCGTCGTCGAGGAGACGGCGTGAACGGATCGTCGTCCCCCGCCCCCGAACCGGCCACAAGGCGTCGCCGGTTCGGCGCCCTCGCCCGCATCCCGACCCCGCTGATCTTCGCCGGCAGCATCGGGCTCGCCGTGCTGGTCCTGTGGTGGCAGGGCCAGATCCAGGAACTTGGCCGTGTCCTCGGCGATGCCGCCTGGACCCCGATCATCATCGCCATCCCGGTCTACCTCTTCAGCCTCGCGCTCCTGTGCTACCGGTGGCACGTCCTGGTCGTGATGGCTCACGGCAGCTCCGATATCCCGCGTGCCTCGGAGGCATTCCTCACCTCGGTCGTCATCAATTACGCCGCCCCGGTCGGACTGGCCGTCCCCTCCCGCGCCGCGCTGACGAAGCGCGCGCTCGGGCTGGACGCCTCGGCCACAGGGACGATCGCGATCTGGGAAATCGGGCTCGATGTGATCGTGCTCGGCCTCGGCACCGTGCTCTGGCTGATCCTCGCGCCCGGCTCCTTCGAGGCGGTCGGGGATGAACTCGGCAACTCCGCCGGACGCTATGCCGTCGCAGGCATCGCCATCATCGTCCTCGTGCTCGGCGCCCTCGTCTTCGCCCTCCGCAAGCAGACCTGGCGCGATCGTATCGTCCGCATGGCGACCCGGATCGCGCTCGCCCCGAAGGAGCGGCCCGGCGTAGCGGCGCTCGGCTTCGGGGTCACCGCCTTCTACTGGATCCTGCAGGGGGTCGTCCTCGCACTGCTGCTCCACGCCCTCAGTGTGGAGACCTCCTTCACGCTCGTGCTCGGGATCACGTCGTTGCCGATCCTGATCGGCATGCTCAGCCCGATTCCCGGCGGCGCTGTCGTCCGGGAGGCCCTGATGTACGTCGTGGCGCGGCTGGCCGGGGTCTCCGGCGCGGAAGTCGTCGCCGCGGCCCTGCTCTACCGGTTCGCCCTCTTCGGGGCGATTCCCATCCTCTACGGCATCACCCGTCTCTGGATCACGATCCGGGGCGATACCTCCGATCCGTCCCCGGCGGCCCCGGGCGATCCGGTCACGCCATGAGCACGATCGTTCCCCCGCCGTCACCCGTCACCAGGAGCTTCCGATGAGCATCAGCGAGACCATCCCCTACGCCGGCGCGGTTGATGTCGACACCAGCAACTATCGCAAGCACATGTCGGAGAACCCGGTCCAGCGCCGCCTGATCGACCGGTTCCACAAGAAGATCACCGGGATCGTCTCCGACCTCCATCCATCGACGATCCTCGACGCCGGCTGCGGCGAAGGGTTCGTTGCCGACATCTTCTTCAAGGCAATGCCGACGGTCTCGATCACCGGGTTCGACGTGCTGGAGGATTCCGTCAAGTTGGCTGCCCTGCGCAATCCGCGCGGCACCTTCACCCTGGGCGACATCTACAACATCGATCACCCGGACGACAGCTTCGATGTCGTCGTCTGCTTCGAGGTCCTGGAGCATCTCCATGAGCCGGATCGCGCCCTGAAGGAACTCGCCCGCGTCGCCCGCCATGCGGTGGTGATGAGCGTTCCCCACGAGCCGTTCTTCTGCCTCGCCAACGCCGCGCGTGGCAAGAACCTGGACCAGACGCCGCGCGGCAGCGATCCGGATCACCGCAACTTCTGGTCGCGGGAGGCGTTCGGGCTCTTCGTGGCGCAGGAACTCGACCTCACGACCCTCACCGGGTCCATGCCCTGGACCATCGCGGTCGGACGTCCCCGCTGATCCTGCCTCCGGCCTGCACCGTGGCGAACACCCCCGGACCGTGACACGGTCCGGGGGTGTTCGGGCATCCGATGGATCGCATTCCAGCCCGCAATCGTTACACTGATCGACACACGATTGCGAGGCACGACGCATGGATCGATCTCCTACTCCGCCCGCTCCCAGGGACGACGCGCAACCTACGCCGGCCACTACCCCACTCGGTGGTTCCACCCGCCACAGCAGCCGCTCGCAGACCGCATCCGGCTGGCTCGGCCAGCTGGCTACCATCCGCGTCTGTCCAGCCTGCGGGCACCAGAACGAGAGCGCGCTGATCTTCTGCGCCGACTGTGGCGCCGATCTCCGGGATGTGGAGCTGCGTGGCGCCCCCTCGCGGGAAGTTGGCAGCAGCGTGATGGAGGCGCGTCTCCGTCGCGATCAGCGCCGCCAGAAGCGCAAGCCGATCGAGGAACAACGCGGCGGTAGCGGCTGGCTGCTCGCCTCCCCATTCCTGCTCCTGCCGGGCATCCTGCTTGGCAACGATTCGATCGTGAAGTACGGTCTCTGGCTCGCGGGGCTTGCCTGCGCGCTCTACGGCCTCTGGAGCCTGCGACACGACCCGGGGGCGTTGCGCGGCTGGGGCATCACGTTCGGCCTGGTCGTCGCGGCGCTCTTCGGCTGGCTCGGCGTGCAGGCAATGACCTCGCCGTCCCGGGAGGACCAGCAGGACCTCGCCGCCTCGCCGACAGCTGAGGTGGCGGTGGCGGCGGCCGACACCGTCCAGCACGGTCCTGCCAGCTCGACGCCGCAGGCCGGCCTGTTCACGGCCAGCGCGCCCCTCTTTCGGGGCGACAGCAGCCTGAGCGGCGTCCAGCCCGGCCCGGCGCCGTCCGGCTCGCCGAAACTCGCCTGGCGGTTCGATACCGGGGCGGAACTCCTCTCCAGCCCGGTTCTCGCCGATGGCACCCTGTTCGTCGCAACCAAGGGCGGGGATCTGCTGGCCCTGGATGCTGCCACCGGCACCCTGCGCTGGCGGACGCACCTCACGGACTACGTGATCCGCTCGTCGCCGAGTGTCTCCGGCGGCACGGTCTATATCGGTGCGGGATTCGCCCTCTTCGCGATCGACACGGAGACGGGTGAGACTCGGTGGAAGGCCGAGACCCGCTACGTCGGCCAGTCGACCCCGACCGTCGCCGGCGGCATCGTGGTGATCTCGAGCCAGGAGGAGTGGATGTACGGTTTCGACGCGGCCTCCGGCGCCGCCGTCTGGCGCATCCCCACGGATGGCGTGGTCTTCGGGGCGCCCGCCATCGCCAACGGCGACGTTGCCTTCGGCACCGACAAGGGAACGCTCTATTCGGTGGCGCTGGCGGACGGCGGGGTGAACTGGCGCAAGACCATCGAGGGCGGCATCGTGGCCCCGGCGGTCGTTTCCGGGGACCGGATCGTCTTCAGCACCGATCGCGGCCAGACGCTGGCCGTCTCCGCGGCGAAGGGCGAGACCGTGTGGACGGCGGAAGTGGGCACGCTGCAACCGATGGCTGTCGCGCATGACAGGATCGTGATCTCCGCGACGGACGGCGGCATCCACGCCCTCTCGCTCGCGGACGGGTCCGCGACATGGCTCTACCCCACCGGCGAGCGCACGATCGGCGCGCCGACGCTGGTCGGGGACACCGCCATCGTCGGCGCGGGATCGAGCCTGCTCTCGCTGGACGCCAGGGGCACGTTGCTGGGTTACTACCTCGCGCAAGGGACGGT
>JBQCJS010000296.1:0-9829 GCA_051952485.1 Thermomicrobiales bacterium
CGAGGGGGAGCAGTGAGCGCTCGTTGCCGCCCGTGCCATGCAGGACCAGCAGCACCTTCTCCCGGTCGGTTCCTGCCTCGTGGACATACGCATACGGCTGGAAGTGCTCGTTGTTTGCGTCGTCACCACCATCATGCGCGAACCAGGCATCGGCCGGGACTCTCCCCGGGATCATGAACGACGGCAGCCGCGCCGCGATGGCGTCGCGGTCCGGTTCGAGTTCCGGCGGCAACTGGAGCGTCGTCCCGAGCGTCTCCAGGTCCTCGTCCACGGTGAAACCCGGCGCGGTGGTCGCGAACTCGTGAAGGATCTCGCTGCCGTCGCGGGCATAGATCGAGGCGAAGTAGTGGCGATCGACCACGCCGCTGACGGTCACGCGATCCGCGGCAAGGCGGAGATCGAGCTCCCCGAGGGTGTCTCCCGCGACGGCCCAGGCGACGTGATCGACCCCGCCGGTGCCGGCCCGCGCCTTGACGAAGCCACCCACCGCCCGGACATCGGCGATCCGGCCCGAGCCGCCTCCGCCGATCACGAACCGGTGGGTGGTCTCCTCGCTGCCGGAAGGCGTGAACCCCAGCGTATCGACCAGCAATGGCGCGACCTGCTCCAGGCGTTCCACCCATAGGGTCACGCTGTGGAGGCCGCGAATCGCATGCTCGCCGAGCTCGTCAGCGTCGGCGACCGGTGCGGTCGCGGAGGCGACCAGTTCCAGCATCGTGCCGTCCGGATCGCGCAGGCTCAGGAGATATTCGGGCGGCTGGGAGCCGATCTGGCGGGTGATCGGCCCTTCGAACGGAACGCCGTGCTGGACGAGGCGCTCGATCCAGAAGCCGAGGGAGCGCGGGCCGATCGCCAGCGATGTCACCGCGACCTCGCCCACACCATGTTGGGCGGGGTTGCCGTCCGGCCAGACGAAGAAGGTGAGCACCGTCCCCGGCGTGCCGGCGCGATCGCCGTAGAAGAGATGGAGCTGGTCCGGATCGGCGCCGTTCACGGTCTGCTTGACGAGACGCAGGCCGAGCACGCGGACGTAGAAATCGACATTCCGTTGGGCATTGCCCGTGATCGCGGTGATGTGGTGCAGCCCGGAGACCGTCGGCGTGGTGTCGTGCGTGGGTTCAGTCATCGGTGTCCGTCTCGCCGAGGTAGACGCTGTACTCCAGTCCCCGGTCGAGCGGGATCGTGAACGTCGAGAACTCAGGGGACGACCGCACGAACTCCTGGAATTCGCGGCAATCGTGCGAGATGACGTTGTCGGTGAGGATCACGGCGCCCGCCGCGAGCCAGGGCATGATCCCCTGGAGGTGCGGGAGGTAATCGTCCTTCTCGGCGTCGAGGAAGACAAAGTCCCAGGTGCGGGCGTGGACCGTTCCTGACGTGCGGTGATCCTCGTTGAGCACTTGCGCAATCGCGTCCAGACCGGCTTCGGCGAGCTGGCGGTTGTTCTGCGCGACCCGTTCCGGCACGAGTTCGGTCCCAATCACCGTCGCGCCGATCCGGGCGGCCGCGCTGGCGAGGATCATCGTCGAGAGGCCGTTCGACGAGCCGATCTCGAGGATCGACTGCGGACGGTGCGCCACGATTGCCTGCCACAGGAAGGCGCCGGTTTCCGGCGTCACGTTCCGCGTGCGTTCCGCCACCGAGAGACCCGCCTCGCGCTGGGCGTGATCCTCGGCCTGCAGGCGGTCGATGATGGCCTTCTCCTCGGGCCGGAATGGGATGGACCAGCGCTCAGTCATGCCCGACGATCTCCTGCGTGAGGGCCGGCAGGTCGGCGAAGACGTAGTCAGGGAGCACGTCGGAGGTTTCGAGATCTCCCCGCTGCGAGACGCCGGTGAGGACGAGCGCGGTCATGGCCCCGGCCCGGTTCCCGGCGAGGATGTCCGTGTCGAGCCGGTCGCCGACCATTACCACTTCATTCGGTTGAAGTCCGAGTTGCTCGATGCCCTTCTCCATCATCAGCACCTCCGGCTTGCCGACGACGACCGGCTTCACCCCGGCAGCGGTCGCGATCGCGGCCACGATGCTGCCCGCGCCCGGCTGGACACCGCCCTCGTGGGGCAGCGTGGCGTCGGCGTTGGTGGCAACGAAGGTTGCCCCGGCGCGAACGGCGTCCGACGCGCGGCGGAGCTTGGCATAGGTGAACTCGAGGTCGAGACCGACGACGACGGCGTCGATGTCTTCCGGCGCGGTTTCGTCGGCAGGAGGCGTGAAGCCGGTGCCATCGAACATCAGCTCGCTCAGCGCCGGCATCCCCACCACCAGGAGGGTCGCGCCAGCCTTCAGGGTGTCACGCAGGTAGTCGCGCGTGGCGGTCGCGGAGGTCTGGATCTGGCTCTCGTCCACGGTCACGCCCTGGTCGGCCATGCGCTGCACGTAGCCCGATGGCAGGGCCATGGAATTGTTGGTCGCGAGTAGGATCTTGATGCCGCGCAGCGTCAGGGCATCGAAGAGTGTCTGCACACCGGGCAGCGGCTGCTTGCCACGGTAGAGGACGCCATCCATGTCGAAGATGAAGCCCCTGGCCGAACGCAGGCCCGATGGCGCGTCGTCTGGCATGGTGGTCGCGGTGGCAGTCGCGGTTGCGGGCGAGGCCGTCTGGTCATCCGGTGAAACGTCGGCGGTCGGGGCCGTGTCGGTCGTCTGGTCAGTCATGGAGGCGGAGGTCCTTTCGGCGGCATGAATGACGAGCGGAGCAGCGTACGCTGCGCTGATCCTACCACCCGGCTCACCTGCCTCCCTGCCGGTCATGTGGCCAGACGCGAACGCCGCCCGGAAGATGCGTCTCCCGGGCGGCGTTCGCGTCTCACGGAGGGATGGGATCAGGAGATGGCCTTCACGATGGCGTCGTTGAAGACCGGCAGGTCGTCGGGCACGCGCGAGGTGATGAGGTTGCCATCGATCACCAGCGGCTCGTCTACATAGATCCCGCCCGCATTGGCCACGTCGTCGCGGATCTTGTTCACCGCCGTGAGCTTCTTGCCGGCCAGGACCTTGGCGGAGATCAGGAGCTGGGCACCGTGGCAGATCGCGGCGACGGGCTTGCCACTCTCCACGAAGGCCCGCGTGAAGGCGACCGCGCCATCGTCGATCCGCAGGTTCTCCGGCGAGCCGCCACCCGGGATCACCAGGAGGTCATAGTCCGCGGCATGGACCGAGTCGAATGTCTCGGTGGCTTCGGTGCTGCCGCCCTTCTTGCCCTCGATCGGACCCTTCTCGGTCCCGATCACCGTCACGCGGGCCCCGGCACCCTGGAGCGCCTCGATCGGTGCATCCGACTCGATGTCCTCGTAGTTCTTCGCGAGGACGACTGCGACACGTTTTCCAGAGGCCATGGGGATTCCTTTCCTGCAAGTCATGCGGGTCCTGATCGCGCGGATGCCGATCCTGTTCCATGGTATGCACGCGACGCGCCATCGCACCCGACCGGTTGACCGATCCGGACCGTCCGGTGAAGATCGCGTTCACGGATTCCGCGCACCGGGAGGAGACCCGTTTCCATGACCGACCATCGCAACGACCTTGCCGATATCTACGCCTACGTCGACGACCATGCCAACGACTACATCGCCATGCTCCAGGAGATGCTGCGCCAGCCGAGCGTCGCCGCGCAGAACGTCGGAATGGCGGAGACCGCCGACCTGATGCGCGCTCACCTGGACACCCTCGGTTTCGCGCCACGCCTGGTCGATACGCGCGGTGGCTACCCGGTCGTGTATGGCGAGAAACGCGGCGAATCGGACTGGACGTTGAGCTTCTACGACCACTACGACGTGCAGCCGGCGGAGCCGCTCGACCAGTGGGAGAGCGATCCCTGGGCGGCGGAGATCCGCGATGGCCGGATCTGGGCGCGGGGTGTCTCCGACAACAAGGGGAATATCGCCGCGCGGTTCGCCGCGATCGACGCCTGGGAGAAGGTGCGGGGTCCGCTGCCCTTGACCGTGAAGTTCATCATCGAAGGGGAAGAGGAGATCGGGTCGCCGCATCTCTACAATTTCGCGGAGGATCACCCGGACCTGTGCCGTGCCGATGCCTGTATCTGGGAGTTCGGTGGCCGGGACATCGATGGCCGACCCCAGATTCACCTTGGCCTGAAGGGCATCTGCTACGTGGAGCTGCGTGCGAAAGGCGCCCGGCTGGACTGGCATTCCTCCGTCGCGACCTCGGTGCCGAACCCGGCCTGGCGGCTGGTGTGGGCGCTCGCCACGCTGAAGGACCAGGACGAGCGCATCCTCATCCCCGGCTTCTACGACGATGTGGTGCCGCCCACGGACGAGGAGCTCGCGGCGCTCGCGGCCCTGCCGGACACGGAGCGGGAGCGCCTGGAGGACCTCGGCATCGACCAGTTCCTTGGCGGTCTCACCGGGCTGGATCTCGCGAAGCGGGACTACTTCCAGCCGACCTGCACGATCTCCGGGATCATTTCCGGCTACACCGGCGCAGGCAGCAAGACGGTCCTGCCGTCCACCGCCATGGCGAAGCTGGACATGCGGCTCTGCGCGAACCAGGACCCGTTCAAGATCTACCAGGCACTGCGCGACCATCTGGATGCGCAGGGTTTCACCGATATCGAGACGGAACTGCTTGGTCCGGGGTATCCGGCACGCACGAGCCTGATCGCGCCGATCGCGCGCGTGGTCTCCGCGACCTATGAAGAACTCTACGGGCAGGAGCCTGCCATCTATCCGACCTCGTCCGGGTCCGGACCGTGGTACCAGCTCTGCTCGCAGTTCGGGATCGACGCCTGCACCTCTGGCGTGGGACACGGCCGCTCGCAGGCGCACGCCCCGAACGAGAACATCTACGTGGACGATTACATCCTGGAGATCAAGCATATCGCGCTGATCATGCAGCGCTACGCCGAATACCAGGGCGCGGCGAAGGGGTGATCTCCCGCGAATCGGACTCGCCAAGGGACCTGAGGGCCGACGCCTTCAGGTCCCTTGGCGTTCTCAGGCCTGCACATCGGCGCCAACGATGCGTTGACAGAAGGCACAATTGGCTTATCGCGTGTGATATGTTGTGTACGTACATCACCGATCGACGGATGAGGGGTGTGCCGGATTCGGGGAAGGTCCGGCATACGGGATCGAGGGGGCTGCGGCATGTGCGGAAGTTGTGGTGGTAGCGATCGTCATGGGATAGGGCAAGCGGCGCACCGAACGGCGAGCGCGACCTCCATGGCGGTGGGAAACAGGACAGCGGGATTCTCCCGCCGGGTCGTGCTCCGGGCGGGGGCAGGACTCGCCTTGTTCGCGGCGGGAGCGTTGACCTCGCGACCGGTTGCGACGCGTGCCCAGGATGCGGGTGGTACGCGGGCCGGGCGCTTCGTGCCCGAGCCAAGCATCGATGCCAAGGCTGGCGAGACGGACCCCGCCGGCTTCCGCACCTTCACCGCGGACTATCCCTTCTACGCGCTCGGCGCCAGCTGGGACGGCGCGGTCGGGACCTGGCCGGTGATCGAGGTCGAGACGAGCGTTGACGGGGAATCCTGGTCCGCGACGCAGGGCCTCGTGGCCGCGACGACGGACGGGGGACGCCCGTCCCGCGAAGGCCGGATCTTCACCGCGCTGACCTTCGCCGATGGCGCGACCCGGGTCCGCTTCCGGACGGTCGACGTCAATGGCACGCTCGGGTCGGTGGACGGCCTGTCGTTCGTCTACATCGACGCCTCGGATGGGCCGTGGGAGTACGACGTGACGCCGGAGCCTGTCGCTTCCGGTGGCGCGAACGACGGCACGGATACGCTGGTGCCGCCAAAGTTGCTCACGCGCGAGGCATGGGGGGCCGATGAGTCCTACCGCTTCGACGGTAACGTGATCTGGCCGCCGGAGTACCAGGAAGTCCGCCACGTCATCATCCACCACACGGAGACTCCGACGGAGCAGGATCCGCTGGTCGCCATCCGCTCGATTTACTACTACCACGCGGTGGAACAGGGCTGGGGCGACATCGGCTACAACTACCTCGTGGACCGTAACGGGACGATCTACGAAGGACGCTACGGCGGACAGGATGTCGTCGGCGGCCACTCGTACGAGTATGCCTACGGCAGTTCCGGCATCTGCATCATCGGCGACTACCAGGACCATGCGGAGAGCGACGCTGCCCGTGCTGGCCTCGTGCAGATCGCAGCCTGGGCCGCCCGCCACCTCGATCCACTCGGCAGCGAGGACTTCCACGAGGTTCCAGACCTGCCCACCATCTGCGCCCACCGCGACGTGAATGCCACTGCCTGCCCCGGCGACATGCTCTATTCCGATGTTCCGTACATTCGGAGCCTGGTCGCGCAGACCTTGCAGAGTGGCGTGCTGGATTCCGGCGCGCCCGGCGGAATCGCGGTTCGCGATCGGGTCGTGGTGCAGACGGACGACGGCGCCGCGCTGAACATCCGGGCCGAGGCGAGCACCGATGCGGCGATCGTGGATGTCCTGCCGGTCGGTTTCGTGGCGCAGGTGGTGGAAGGTCCCGTCAGCGCAGGTGGGGAGAACTGGTACCGGCTTTCCTGGGACAGCAGCACCGGTTGGACCATCGCCCGCTACCTGATCGTGTCGCCGCCAGTCGCGGTCGATGACGGCGGATTCGATTTCGGCGCGAACCTCGTCCTGAACGATTCGGCGAACATGCGGGCCGACAACTCGATGTCCGGCGCCGTCATCGCGGAGTTGCAGAAGGGCGACTGGGCCTACGTCAGCGAGGGTCCGGCCTGGAACGACGGCCACACCTGGTACCGGGTCGGGACGGAACATCTCGGCAAGGGGTGGGTGGCGGCGGAATACCTCTCGGCCGCACCGATTGACGCGAATCCTGCGGCCCGGTTCTCCATCGGCGCGGCGGTCGTCGCGAACGGCGACGCGAACCTGCACCCGCGACCGGGGCTCGGCCAGACGGTCGCGGCGGTGCTCCCGTCCGGCACGGCGATGACGATCTCCGTCGGCGCCTATGGGGTGACGGGCGAGGTCTGGTACGGGGTCTACGGGAGTTTCGGCGGCGGCTGGATCGCCGAGACGTCGATCGAGGCGGCCTGAGGTTCGAGAGGTCGACCGGGACAGGGAGAGGCGGGACCCGTTCAGGCCCCGCCTCTCCCTGGAGTGCGCTGGGATCAGCCGGCCTGCTGGATGCGGATCGTGTTTCCGGCCGGGTCGAGGAAGACGCAGTCGCGCGTGCCCCAGCCCTGATCGGCGATCTCCTGCACCACCGTCGCGCCGCTCTCCTCGAGCTGGTTGAACGTGGCTTCGAGGTCGGTCGAGGCGAGGATCACAGTGGCGAAGGTTCCCTTCTCCATCATCGCGGTGATGACGGCCTCCTCCTCATCGGAGTAGTCCCCGACTCCGGCGGGCGTCAGCACGAAGGCGGTGTCCGGCTGGTTGATCGGCCCGACCGTCAGCCAGCGCATCGCGCCCTGTCCGACATCGAGCCGAAGTTCGAAGCCGAGGCCATCCCGATAGAATGCGAGCGATGCTTCCGGATCGGTGTGCGGGAGAAAGGTCGTGTGGATGGTGACGGTCGCCTGGGACACGGTGCGCTCCTTGCTGTGAGAATGCTCGAGACGGATTTCGATGGCCCGTCACTTCTCTGACGAATCGCAGGACAGGAATGTGACAGGTGACGGATGCTCGTTCGCTCGATGCTCGTTTCGAGGCCCACCGCCCGCACTTGATCGCGGTCGCAACCCGGTTGCTGGGCTCGGCGACGGAGGCCGAGGATGCCGTGCAGGAGGCATGGATTCGCCTCGATCGCGCTGGCGACGAAGGGATCGCCAATTTCGGTGGCTGGTTGACGACCGTCGTCAGCCGCATCTGCCTGGATCATCTGAGGACGCGATCGTCACGCGCGGAAGAGCCTGTCGATGAGGGCGCCGACGATCCCGCCGCGGGTGAGCCCGGACCCGAGGATACCGCGATCCTGGGAGAGGCAACCGCCGAGGCGCTGGCGGTGGTACTCGAGACGCTGACCCCGATCGAGCGCGTCGCCTTCGTGCTCCACGATGTCTTCGACGTGCCGTTCGAGGAGATCGCGGCGGTCGTCGATCGCACGCCAGCGGCGACGCGCCAGATCGCCAGTCGCGCCCGGAAGCGGGTGCGGGTCGGGACACCCCGTACGCGGACGTCGAGTACGGCGCAGCGAGAGATCGTGGCCGCCTTCTTCACCGCATCGCGGGAGGGCCGGCTCCATGACCTGATCCAGTTGCTGGCGCCGGGCGTTGTCCTGCGATCCGATCTCGCCGCGGTGCGGATGGGTTCCGCGCCGGAGGTGCAGGGAGCGTCCGCCGTGGCAGAGGTCTTCTCCGGCCGGGCGCGGGCGGCACGCATGGCAACCATCGACGGCCTGGCCGGCATGGTCTGGGCGCCGGGAGGCAACCCCCGCGTCGTCTTCCGGTTCACGGTGGAGGGCGATGCCATTGTCGGGATCGAGCTCATCGCCGAAGAGACGACGATCTCCGGCATGACGGTCGTGCCGGATCACCCGGCGGTCCTCCGGAAAGCGCCGGATGCCTTCTCCGGCGCCGGGGAATCCTGACCCCTTTTGCGTTTGCCGGATTCCGGCTATCCTCGGGCGTCGCGTGCGGCGAGTTGCATCGCCCCGCCGGCGCCCGATTCTGCCCCCAGGAAGGAACGCTCCGTGACGAAGCACGATCCGGTTCTCGATGTCCTCGCCTACGCGCCGCAGTGGCTCGAATACCAGCGCACCTACATGCCCTATGTCGGCGCCCAGGTTGCGGTCCGCCGCGATGGCGACCTGCTCTTCAACGAGGCGTATGGGTACGCCGACCTCGATGAGAAGACGCCCCTCACCGTCGATCATCTCTTCCGGATCGCCTCGCACTCCAAGACCTTCACCGGACTCGCCTGCATGCAGCTGGTGGAGCAGGGCAAGCTCCGGCTCGATGACACGGCGGAGACGTATGTCGAGGAGCTGAAGGGCGCGCCGATGGGCGGCGTCACCGTCCGCGCCCTGCTGGGGCACCTCTCCGGCATGACGCGTGACGGCGACGACTGCGGGTTCTGGTCCCTGGAGTTCGCGTTCCCGGATCGCAAGGAACTGCTGGAGACGATCCAGAACCACGGCAAGGTGCTGGAGCCGCTGGAGCACTTCAAGTACTCGAACATCGGCTACTCCCTGCTCGGCCTCATCATCGAAGGCGCGTCCGGCAAGCCCTACCGCGAGTACGTGACCGATTCGATCGTCGACGTGCTGGGCCTGAAGAACACCGGCCCCGACCTCGTGATGGACCGGATCGACGACTATGCGAAGGGTTACACCAGCCGCATCCACGGCCCGGAGCGGATCGAGATCGAGCATATCGACACCTTCGCGGAGAGTTCGGCCACCGGGTTCTATTCGACCGCGTCCGAACTCACCGACTATTTCCAGGCCCACCTCGACGGCGACGACCGCATCCTGACGGACGGCTCGAAGCGGCAGATGCGCCAGGTGCAGTGCCAGGTGACGGACGACGGCGCCTACGGGCTTGGCCTCATCATCTCGAAGGTGGGAGGACGGACCTACTACGGGCATAGCGGCGGCTATCCTGGGCACATCACGGTCTCCTACCTCGACCTGCAGCGGCGGCTGTCGATCTCCGTGCTCACGAACGAGGGGAACGGCCCGGCGGGCACGCTGGCGGCCGGCATCCTGAACCTGATCTCCCTGGCCGCGAACGACAAGCACAAGGCGAAGACGGAGCCGCGGGATGCGAAGGAGCTGAAGCGGTTCGAGGGGCGGTTCGCGATGCTCTGGGGCATCACCGACGTGGTGAACCTGGGAGGCCGGCTGTACGCGATCGCGCCGACCGCGCCCGATCCGTCCGGATTCGCCACGGAGCTGG
>JBQCJS010000297.1:0-3713 GCA_051952485.1 Thermomicrobiales bacterium
TATGGAAGCAGCGGCTAGGATCTTTGAGGCAATGTCCAGAGGTGTGTCATTCTTACCCCCAGCGCTCGCTTTCATCATCGACTCGGAGCTACGAACCGATGAACAAAAGGACAGGATTGAACGAACATTCAATCGGCGCGTCCACTGGCTCAAACGACGGATGTACGAAAACTACCTACTTCATCCGGAAGCACTCTCGAAACTAATTCTGAACTTCCCCGATACTCCTCAGGCCGACGCCACTCCTGAAGCCATTCAGCAGAGGCTTCAAGAACTGTTGGACTCTAGCGACTTCTACCACGGTCAAGCCCCGAAACTGCATGATGATCGTCTCAGAATGGTGCATGGAGCGAATGTTCTGGACAAGTTAGTAAGGGACACGATGGGTCCAGACAAGGGATATAACTACAAGACCCAGAAGGTGTCTTTCGGAGCCGAACTCACCAAATACATTCTAGAGATCCAGCCCTCGGCGCTCCAAGAGGTTTATGACCTGCTCGCGTCCGCGCTGAATGAGTCCTCAGCCAATGGCGAAACTAGCTCCATAGCATAGTCAACGGCGGCCAGTATTGGGCGCGGCACTCTTGTAAGAACCGGCTGTTCACGCCTCCGCAGGACTGACAGTCCGGCTGCATGGCACAATGAAGCCAGCGCTGACCTTCCTCGCCGGCGCGGAACTTCCAGCAGCATCCCACACGATCACTCCACCCGGCGCGGCCCCGCCGTTCCCGTGCCGCGCCCATCGCGATGCCGGATGTTCCCCCATGGCTTCCCTCACCTCGGACAGCCCCGCCGACCGACCCGGACCGCCCGCCGCGCCATCGAGGCCGATGGCTTTGCCTGCGCCAACCCGGTCGCGCCTAGCCGGGGTCGTCCTCGCCCTCGGCATCGTGCTCGTCGCCATCAACCTGCGCACCACGATCATCGCGTTCCCGCCGTTCATGCCGGTCATCCGGGCCGAAACCGGGCTCTCCGCCACCGCCACCGGCCTCCTCACCACCATGCCGGTCATGTGCTGGGCCACGCTCTCGCTCTTCGCGCCGCGCGTCGCCCGGCGTATCGGCTTCGACTGGTCGCTGATCGCGATGATCGGCCTCCTCTCGGCCGGCATCCTCATCCGCGTCATCCCGGCCATCTGGTCGCTCTACGCCGGCACGCTCGTGATCGGCGTCGCCCTTGCGCTCGGCAACGTCGTCGCCCCGGCCTCGGTCAAGCGCGATTTTCCGCACAAGCCGGGCCTGATGATGTCGCTCTACGGCCTCGGCATGTCCCTTGGCGGCGCCATCTCCGCCGCCGTCATGATGCCCATCCACCTCCGCACCGGCCTCTCCTGGCGGCTCACGCTCGGCCTGCTCGTCATCCCGGCGCTGCTCACCCTCGTCGCGCTCCTGCCCCGGCTCCGGATGCGCTCCGTGATCGCGGCCAATGCCGCCCTGCGCGCCGCCGAGCGGGATGACCGGAACCGCGTCCGTCCCCGCCTCTGGGGCGACCTGCTGGCCTGGCAGATCTCGATCTTCTTCGGCCTCCAGGCCGCCATCTTCTATGGCCTCGGCACCTGGGCGCCGACCATCCTCACCGACCACGGCGTCTCGGAATCGACCGCCGGGGTCGTCTGGGCGTGCTCGCAGGTCGGCAGCATCCCGGCCTCCTTCATCGTGCCGCTGATGATCCAGAATGGCCTCCCGATCCGCCGCCTCGTCATCGCGATCGGCGGACTCTTCACGGCAGCCATCGCCGGGATGCTCGTCCTGCCCGCGCTCTCGCCGGTGCTGACCGCCATCTGGCTGATCCTGCTCGGCACCGCCGGGGCCAGCGCCATGGCCTGCACGCTGATGCTGATGGTCCTCCGCTCCCCGGATACGGAACACGCGGCAGCCATCTCCGGGATGTCGCAGGCGGTCGGGTATGCCATCGCCGGGGTGAGTCCCTTCCTCTTCGGGGCCCTGCACGACCTCACCGGGACCTGGACCGTGCCGACCGTGGTGATCCTGGCCACGGTGGTCCCGATCGTCTGGGCCGGGCTCGGTGCGAGCCGGGACCGGATGCTGGGTCCGCGCTCCCTCACCGGGGAGACACGTCCCCACCATCTCGTGATGGCCGCGCCGGACGCCGTGGCTGCCACCCCGAATCCCGCCGCCGAGTAACGCGACCGCGTCGCCGGTGCCGGCCCCTGCCCCTGGCTGAACGGCGGCGTGCGCCACGACGGCAGGTCCCCGTCGCCGATCCGGACCCGGTATGGTCGCCGTGCACGATCCACATCCATCCCCGAGATTGTTGGCGGCCCGGCGGAGGTCTATACTCCGCAGCGAATTCCAACCGGATTGGTTGGATATCCTTCGCGCCCGGTTGGCCCCATGACGCCACTCGCCTCCGACAACTGCATCCCCGGTCCCCGGCGGCGCACCCCGCCCCCCGATCGCCGGCGCGAGGGCGGCGTATGATCGCAACCCTGGTCATCGGGCTGCGGGAGGGCCTGGAAGCCGCGCTGATCGTCGGCATCATCGCCGCCTTCCTCCGCAAGAACGGCAAGAGCCTGATCCCGATGTGGATCGGTGTCAGTCTCGCGGTCATCGCCTCCGTCGCCATCGGGGTCGCCCTGAAGCTGATCGAACGCGATCTTCCGCAGGCGAAGCAGGAGGGGATGGAGGCGATCATCGGCGCCGTGGCGGTCGTCTTCGTCACCGGCATGATCGTCTGGATGAACGAGCACGCCCGGGGCATGAAACGGGAACTCGAAGCGGAGGCCGCAGCCGCCCTCGGCCAGGGCGGAGCGCGATCGCTGGCGGTGATGGCCTTCCTCGCCGTGCTGAAGGAGGGCTTCGAGACCAGCGTCTTCCTGCTCGCCACCTTCTCCGCCGCCGAATCCGCCCGACTGGCGGCCACCGGCGCCGTGATCGGGATCGCGGTGGCCGCCCTCATCGGCTGGGGCATCTATGCGGGCGGCGTCCGGATCAACCTCGGGCGCTTCTTCCGCGCCACCGGCGCCTTCCTGATCCTCGTCGCCGCCGGCCTCGGGGTCTCCCTGCAACCCACCGCCCACGAGGCCGGCTGGCTCAACGCCGGGCAGCAGCGGACCGTCGATCTCTCCTGGCTCGTGCAGCCGGGCACCATCCGCTCCGCGCTCATCACCGGCGTCCTCGGCATCCCCGCCGATCCCCGCCTGATCGAGGTCGTCGGCTGGTTCGCCTATCTCGTACCGGTGGCCCTCTACGTCTACTGGCCCATCCGCCTCCGGCCCCGTGGCGTGGCCGTGGCCCGCCTCCAGGCCGGGATCGCCGCCGGGCTCGCCGCCGCCGCGATCCTGCTGGCCGTGCTCTTCCCGCCGCCCTCCGTGCCGACTGGCCACGCGCTCACGCTCGTCTCCACCACCGGGACGTCGGCGGCGCCCGTCGGCACCGCCCGGCTCGATGGCAACACCCTCCAGGTCTCGCTGGACGGTGGCGACCCGATCGCGATTCCCCTCACCGGCGAGCCGACCACGGACACCCGCCATGGCGAACCCGCCACCGCCTGGACGATGCAGACCTCCACGGCGGGAGACGGCACGGAAACGATCACGCTCGACCAGCTCGTGACGCTCGCGGGTGGCAAGATCCCGATCGGGATCAATCCGCAGGAGCAGCCCGGTCCCTTCACCCTCACCCGCACCACCGTCTCCACCACCACGGTCTGGGCCTCGCGCGGCGTGTTGCTGGATGCCAACGAGACCGCGA
>JBQCJS010000298.1:0-5558 GCA_051952485.1 Thermomicrobiales bacterium
ACGCTCGCCCACCTCCGGGCCGCCCGCGACGAGGCCATCGCCGCGGCCGAACGGATACCCCCGCAACGGTGACGCACGGATGTCACCGTTCGCATGGGATCATCGGGGGAATCGGATCAGCCCCTCCCCCTGGAAGGATGTCAGCATGGCCCGCACGATCACCTACGCCACGCCCGAGGAACGCGCGACCGCCCGCGCGCTCCAGAAGCTCCCGAACATCGGTCCCGCGATGGCGCACGACCTGATGCGCCTCGGCATCACCAGCGCCGACCAGCTCGCAACCCGCGATCCGGACGAGCTCTACGCTGCGCTCTGTGCGCTCGACGGTGCCACGCACGATCCCTGCGTGCTCGATACCTTCATGGCCGCCATCGATGCCGCCCGCGGCCTGCCCGCCCGCCCCTGGTGGGACTACACCCCGCTGCGCAAGGCGCGGCAGGCGGAACGATCCACCTGACGCCCCGGGACGCGGGGAGGCTGGGAGGCTGGGACGCCCCGGAATGGATGGTGCGACAATGGTGGACAGGCAATCGACCTCGTCAGCCCGTACCCCACGCAGAAAGGACGTTCCGCGCATGGCCCTCGCGCTCCGCATGTTTCCCGGCGGTCCCCTCGAGACCAATACCTACCTCGTGGCCGACGACGCGACCAAGGACGCGATCGTGATCGACGCGGCGGCGGACGTGACCGAAGCCGTCGTCCAGGTCGTCCATGAGGAGGGCTATCGCGTCGGCGCGATCGTCATCACCCATGGCCACTGGGACCATATCGTCGACACGAAGGCGCTCCACGACGCCTTCCAGGCGCCGGTCCTCACCAGCGCCGGCGTCGTGCCCCGCATCGTGAGCCCGCAGACGGATGCGCCGGTGCCCATCGAGCCGGGCCAGGTCGAGCGCGAGCTGGAGGCAGGCGATCTGGTGGTGGTCGGCGGTCACAGCTTCACGGTCCTCGCGGTTCCCGGTCACGATCCCGCCCACATCGCCCTCTACGATGCGGAGGACAAGGTCTTCTTCGGGGGCGATGTCGTCTTCCCCGGCGGGCACGGCACGACGGAAATCCCCGGCTCGGACCAGGACGTGATGAACGCGACGCTGAAGGAGCTGCTGGCGATCCCCGGCGATGTCACGGTCTATCCCGGACACGGCGCCCACACCACCTTCGGGGCCGAACGCGCCTGGATGGAAGCGCACGCCGCCCAGGCCTCCTGAGGCTTCGGCCGGGCCCGACCTCACGGTCCCCCGGCAACGGTGTATCCGCCGGAATCCCCCATCGTGTGCCCGCCGGGTGTACCCTATGCGCACGTCCAGCCCGCTGCCGCTACCCTCTCCCGCTATCGTGCAGGATCGCGGCGCCACTGCCCCCAGCGGCCGCCGTGCCGCGACCGGGATCGAACAGGAGCCGCCATGAGCGCTTTCGGCGATGCCTTCCTCTTTCATCTGCGCACGAACCTGGATGCCTTCCTCGCCACCATCGCGGACATCCCGGCAGATGACCTCAACACCTGGAAGCCCGCGATGACCACCGGGGGCGGCCAGGAGACGAACACCTTCGCCGCGCTCGGGGTCCACATCGTCGGCGCGGGCGAGTTCATGACCCTCATCGCGGTCGATCATGCGCCGGTAACCCGCGACCGCGAGGCGGAGTTCCACGCCACCGCCACCCACGAGGAACTCGAGAAGCGGTTCGATTCCTGGCTGGTGAAACTGCATCGCCAGCTCGAACGCCTCACCGAGGCGGAGCTGGCGTTGAAGAACACCCACGACCGCTACCTGGACCGCAACTGGACCAACGCCCAGGTGATGCTCCACGCCCTGGATCACACGGCGCTGCACGTCGGCCATGCCGAGATCCAGAAGCAGCTCTGGCTGGACGAGCGCGGCACCCACCACGCGGACGCCGACAGCGATGGCCGCCACGACCAGACGACGCGACCCGGTTTCCCGAAAGACCCGATGCGGATCACGGACACGGCCGCCGGCCGCACCACCGCCTGATTCGCCTCCCCACGCGCAACGCCCCCGGACGAGACGCGCAGGTCGTCCGGGGGCGTTCGCTTCGATCGTGTCAATCGCGAACCTTGCGGATCTCCATCACGGTGCGCAACAGCATCGTCAGCACGATCTCGTCGCCCACCGCGAGATCGGCATCGAATGCCTCGGCCGGCAGCTGTGCCTGCAACACCGTCTCCGGGTCGCCCGGAAGCGTGTAGAAGAGCCTGCCGTACGGCCCCCCATGAATCGTGTAGTGCTGGATGCCTTCCAGCCGCCCGCGTATCTCCACGTTCCTGCCCTCGCCTACTCGTCGTCGTCCCCGACCCGCGCGATCCGGTCCTCACGGCCACGCGCGTAGAGGTAGAGCGCGATCGTCATCACCAGCAGCGGCCCGATTCCCAGACAGAAGATGATCGCCAGCGTCCCCTGGTCGTAGATGCTCGCCCGCGCCATCACCACCAGCATCAGGATCGCCAGCACCACCACCAGCGCGATGGAAGCCAGGGCCGCGGTCGAGCTGACGCACCCGCGCGCATTCGTGTTGATCGCCAGCTCCGCCGCCGAGTCGGGATCGCCCGGACCGCGCGGCACCTCCGCCATCGTTGCCACGTCCTGCAGGCGCACGTACCCCAATCGCCCGTATTCCAGCCGCACGCGCACGAAGTCCTCCGGCGCGTTCGGGTCCTCCACGATATCCAGCTCCGTCCCGGACGGCACGATCTCGATCATGCGGGAGGCGGAATCCGGCTGCTCGTAGACGCGCAGGCCCTCGGTCGCGTGGAAGGCGTCGACGAGGGTCGTCCCGCATGCCGCGCAATAGAAGGAGGTGGCGGGGTTCAGCGCCCCGCACATCCCGCAGAAGACGAGCGGACGCCGCCCGCGCACATCCAGCGTCCGGCCGTCGGGCATCATCAGGGCATGAGACCCGCCCGCATCGACCACGTCCGGGAGCTGGGCCGCCGAACGCACGATCTCCGCACCGGCATCCGCCCGTCCATCCGGAGGAATCTGGTCGCCGGCAGCGTGGGTGGACGCCTCGTCGTCGTGCGGATCGGGCGGGGACGGGGGTGATGGGGAACGGGACACGCGAACGCTGGCCTCCGGAGACGGACGAACGGACCACAGGCTGTCTGGCCAAGGATCGCACAGATCGCGCTCCGGAAGGCAGTCAGTCAGCGATGTCCCGCGCGCCCGTCGTCCGTGCCGGCGCCAGGCGGCACAACCACTCGCCCTCCACCCCGTTCCGTGCCCCGTATTCCTCGGCGCGGTCGGCGCCCATGTATCGCCCGCCCAGCACCGTCGCCCAGCGCCGGACCTCGGCAAGGTCCCGCACGATCGTCACAGGACCTTCCACCGTCACGAAGGAGAACGGCGGCTCCGGATCGTCGACCGCCAGCGCGGCGTACCCGGTCCGGGCCAGTGTGCGCCCCTTCACCGTATCCGCCCCCGTCGTGAAGACGATCTCCTGCCGCTCCGGATCGACCGCGATCCAGATCGTCGCGACGTGCGGGCGCCCATCGGCGCGCACCGTCGCCAGGTGTCCGGTACGTGGGCGCTCCTGGATGAAGGCAAGGACCTCGTCGGGTGTCATCGCATGGGCCATGGAAGCATCCTTTCGAACGAATCAGACGAACACGAAGTGGCTCTCGATGCCGCCCTCCCCCCTGCACGACCCCCGCCAGCACCCGCTGGCCGTCCTCGCCGAAACGCCCTATGCCTCCTTGGCACATTTCGAGGCTCGTCGCACGCGCCCACCGGCTTTATCTATTTCCATTTTATCCGTTACAACATGATACTCCTCGCCGTATGTAACGGTCATCCGCCGCGAACGAATGCGGGCATGGGGCCGAGGTGCCATCGAGGCGGCGGAACGCGCTATGCTGGGCGCCAGCATCATGCCCGATTGGTCGCCCCACGTGCCGTGCCCGGACGGTCACAGCCGCGCCAGCCTGCCACCCTGGAGTCCCCCTCGTGCCCATCGACAACGCCACCATCGCCGCCATCGCTACCCCGCCCGGAGAGGGCGGCCTCGGAGTGATCCGCATCAGCGGCCCCGACGCGGCGGACATCGCGGCGGCGGTCTTCCGCCGTCACCGCCACCGTGGCGATATCCCCATCGACCTGCGCGCGACGGAAAGCCATCGCCTGCATTACGGCATCATCGTAGATCCCTCGACGGGCGAGCGGATCGACGATGTGCTGCTCGCGTGGATGCGTGGGCCGCGCACCTATACCCGGCAGGATACGGTGGAAATCTCCTGTCACGGCGGTCCGCTCCCCTTGCGGGAGACGCTGCGGGTCGTGCTGGCCGCCGGGGCACGTCACGCCGAACCGGGAGAATTCACGCTGCGCGCCTTCCTGAACGGTCGGCTCGACCTCGCCCAGGCGGAGGCTGTCGTGCAGGTGATCGGGGCGCGCACGGCGGAGAGCCTGCGCCTCGCGGTCTCGGACCTCGCCGGCGATCTCACCCGGAGGCTCGATCCGGCCAATGCGGCGCTCGTCTCCCTGCTCGCCTACCTCGATGCCGCCGCCGACTTCCCGGACGACGAGATCGACATCGACGCCACGGGCCACCGCGCGGACGGGCTGATCGCCGTCGACCAGGGGCTCGCCGCCGCCGAGGAGGCCCTCGCCGCCGTCATCGCCGGTTCGCACGCCGGGATGCTCTACCGCGAGGGGGCAAGGATCGCCCTCGTCGGCCGCCCGAACGTCGGCAAAAGCAGCCTGCTGAATGCGTTGCTCCGGACCGAACGCGCCATCGTGACGCCCATCGCCGGCACGACGCGCGACGTGATCGAGGAGACGATCAACCTGGAGGGCATCCCCGCGACGCTGCTGGACACCGCCGGCATCGTGGAGACGAAGGACGTAGTGGAGCGGATGGGGGTAGAGCGCAGCCGCGCCGCCCTGCAGACGGCCTCGGCAATCGTCCTCGTGATCGACGGTTCCCGCGATCCCGAACCGGGCGACCGCGAGATCGCGGGCCTGCTTGCCGCCCGCGCCGCCGACCAGCAGGTGCCGGTCGCGATCGCCCGCAACAAGGCCGATCTTCCAGACCGTGGCGACCTCACGCCGGTGCTCGGCCTCCTGCCGGGCGTCCCCGTCGTCGCCCTCTCCGCGACGACGGGCGAGGGACTCGCCGGCCTCGAACACACGCTGGCCGCCGCCCTCCGCGACGGCGCGGGGAGCGCGCAGCCGGCGATGATCTCCGCCCGCCAGCGCGCCGCGCTGGATCGGGCCCTGGCGCACATCCACGATGCGCAGGAGGCGTGGGCGCTGGGGGTGCCGCAGGACCTGCTCGCGACTTCCGTGCGCGCCGCCCTGCACGCGGTGGGGGAAGTCACCGGTGAGAATGTCGACGAGGCGGTGCTGCAGGAGATCTTCAGCCGCTTCTGCATCGGGAAGTAGCAGCTGCCCGGGGAAGCGGCGTTTGGGCCATCCTTCGGGCTGGATTCACCGCTTCAGCCGCAGCGACACGCCTGCCTGAGGGTGATCCACATCCAGCGAGGCCAGCCCCAGCGCCGGAAAGTCCCGGATCAGCGCCGTCACGGCCTCCCGATCGGCGGG
>JBQCJS010000299.1:0-2365 GCA_051952485.1 Thermomicrobiales bacterium
CCGCGATCTTCACCTTGAAAGGGTGACGTCCTGGGCCGCTAGACTATGGGAGCGACGCACGTGAAGATACGCGCTCCGAGGGGTGGTTGTCAAGCCAATTCATGCCGTCCGCTGCGGTAGGAATTGGCTTGTCGGGACATTCCAATCCGGGATTTGGTGCGATGCGGCAGGGGTATCAACTGGGCGACTTAGCTCGTTCAGGAGAGACCGGCGACAATGAGCAACGTCATCGCACCACCCGCCAGAAGCCCGACGCCGAGCGCGACAAGACCGACCGGATCGCCAGACCGCCACTCCTGCTGACGCGCGAACCAGCGCCTCGCATCCTCACTCAAAAGCCCGATCGCGAGCAGGCACGGCGTCGCCATGGCGATGAGGACCAGGCTGCCTCCTGCCGCAAGATCCTGTGCGGGAAAGAGATCAGCGAGGGGTTTCGCGATCGTGAGCGTGGCGGCCAAGGGAATCCCCGCCAATGAGGCAATGATCGGCGCAATGAACGGGACGAGATAGAGGGAGAGCGCCAGCGCGAAGCAGAGCGGGAAGGCGAGTTCCATCAGCGGTCCGGCGATCAGGTTGGCGGGAATACTGCCGATCGACCATGTACCGAAAACCGCCACGGCAATAGGAACGGTCGCGACCTGGGCCGTGATGAGCGCTGCACCTGATCGGACGATCCAGCCGCGAATCCACCCGCTCGGCCAGCCAAGCGCCGTCACCAAGGCTGCCGACGATGCCATCGATAGCCAGAAGGAGACCGATCGCGCGTAGCTCGGTTCGACCAGCAGCATTCCGCCACTCACCAACGCCACGAACGTGAGATAGTCGGGTCGCCGTCCAGCCCGCACCGCCACGACGCTGAGCGTCAGAAAAAGGCCTGCCCGAATCGCTGGCGCCCCGAATCCGGTCATCCCAACGTAGAGCCAGACGAGGACCAGCATTGCCAGTTGCACGATCGCTGCGCGTCGGGCCGGTCCGCTGCGAAGGAGCAGGATCACGAGTCCCGCCAGCATGGCGATGTTCTGTCCGCTGACCGCAGTGAGATGGCTCAGCCCAACCGTGCGGAAGGCTTGGTCAGCTCCGTCGCTCAGCCCGGAGTCGTCACCGGAGACGATTCCCGCCGCGAGTTCACCGGCATCACCCGGGATGGCACGACGCAATCGGTCGGCGAGATCACGCCGCAGATCGACCAGCGCTCGCAACGGAGAACGCCCCTCCGCCTCGATGTCCGCTGCGTAGGCCCGATAGACGCCGACGGCGCCCCGGCCCGAGACGTAGCTCCGGAATCCGGGTTCAAGCGATGCAAGGGAGGAGAACGGTCCCCCAAGCCAGATCCGGTCGCCAACATTTGCCCGCAGGGAAGCCGGCATGAACGCCAGAACCGGCTGTGAGGTAGAGATACGCTCACCCTTTTCCGTAATGATCGTCTCCACCTGAACCAGCGCCATATCAAATTGGCCACCCGACTGCGGCATCGATCGCATGACCGCGACTACCGAGGAGGCATCCATCAAACGTAAGTCCAGGGTGGGCGATGCCCCTCCTCCTCGCCAGACCCCAAGCAGGGACATGGTTGCCACGGCGGTGATGGCGATGAGAAGCGACCGCCGATCTCCATCGTCATCGGCGCTATCGAGCAGGCAGAACCCCAAGGTGACGAGGAGCGCCAACGCGAGGCCAACACCACCAAGCGAGACACCCGCCATCGCGGAGATCCCGATCAGCAGGCCAAGTGGCGGACTAGTCACCGACTGTTACCAGCGGGCGCAATTTCTCCAGCAGTGACGGACCGATCCCCTCCACGTTGGTTAACTGGTCGACAGAAGTGAACGGTCCGTGCGCATCCCGATACGACACGATGCGTTCTGCCAGCACTTTTCCAACACCGGGAAGTTCCTCCAGCTGTGCCACGGTGGCCGTGTTGAGATTGAGTCGTCCCACACCAGCTTCGGACTGCTCCGGGGTGCCAGCGGTCGAATCGGACGCACGCTCCTGCCGGGGAATCGTGATCCGCTCGCCGTCGCCCACCCGCGCGGCCAGGAAGAGGCGGCTGACATCGGCGTCCGGCGCCAACCCTCCAGCTGCCGAGATCGCCTCATCAAGACGCGCACCGGCAGGCAAGGTCACCACACCGGGATGTACCACCGCGCCATCGATGTGAACCGTGATGGTGGCGTTCGCATCACCCGTCACCACGACATCGACATGGCGGGATGCATCCCACCAGACGATCAGGATCAGCATCGCCGCCGCCCCGATCAGGGCTGCCGGGATGACGATCTTCAGCATCTTCACGATCGGATCTCCAGCAGACAGGAGCGATTCTCGTCGTTCTGCCCGATCCATTCGTGCAATCTGTCCACTCAGG
>JBQCJS010000300.1:0-10413 GCA_051952485.1 Thermomicrobiales bacterium
GCGCGCCCCACGCCACGAGGAACGCCATCGCCCCCGCGATCGACGCCAGCACGACATCGCGCCGCATATACCGCCCCTTGCTGCGCGGCTGCGATTCGTAGCGCAGGATGCGGCGTGGCATCAGCAGCAGCATTCCCAGGAAGATGAGGGAGAAGAGGGTCTCCACCAGCACCGCCACCAGCGCGACATCCGGCGCGCCCATGAAGGCATAGATGACGCAGAGGCTGAACCCGACGCACGAGAGCGTGATCGCCAGGCGCAGGTGATCGCGGGGAATCGTCACCGCCAGGCCGCTCAGCACCGTCGCCGCGATGATCGTGATCAGCGGGATATCTCCCCGGTGGATCGCGCCGATCTCGAAGGCGTCGCTGTTCGGGGTCACGATCACGGCCAACCCGACCAGCACGCCAGCCGGGAAGAAGATCGTGGCGACGCGGCTGCGCAGGTCACGCACCTCGAAGCGGTGCAGTGCGTCGGAGAGCCGCTCGATGCCCGCCAGCGTGGCGCGGTAGATCCGCTCCGGCCCGATCCGTTCGCCAAGGCGGGCGAACGCCCGGGCCGACTCCCACCAGAACCGCCGTGTCAGCAGCAGCGTGATCCCGGCCACCCAGGCCGAAACGGCCATGATGTTCTCGGCTCGCGTGTCGAGGTGGTAGGCAACGTGGACTTCCTCGGTCCGGTTCGCGATCACGCTGGCGGCCTGCTGCGCGATCTCCGTGAAGGGCACGGTCCAGATGCCGCCCACGATCGTGATGAACCCCAGGACGCCGACCGGCCACAGCAGGCGAGCCGGCAGCGGCTTCGCCTCCCCCTTCGGCTCGCCCAGGAAGATGGAGATCCAGAAGCGGCTGATGTAGGTGAAGGTCAGGGCCGCCCCGGCAACGGTCAGCACGGCATATCCGGCGCCGCGCGCGCTGCCCGCCGCGAAGAAGAGTTCGTCCTTGAAGAACCCGAGCGTCGCCGGAAGGCCGATCATCCCCGCCGCCGATGCGGCGCTCGCGATCGCCAGCACCGGCTGGCTCCGGAAGAGGCCGCCGACCTCGGAGAGCTTCTTCGCCCCCGTCGATTCCGTCACCGATCCAGCGGTCAGGAAGAGGGCGCTCTTCGCCAGGGCATGCGCGAGCACGTAGAGCGAGACGCCCGCGAACCCGTAGTGGCCGCCCAGGCCGTACATCGCGACGATGTAGCCGTACTGGGAGATCGTCGAATAGGCGAGCACCTGCTTCAGCACATCCCGCGTCAGGGCGAGGACCCCACCGATCACCATCGAGGCCGCCCCGACCACCAGCAGCGCCTGCGTGAGCCAGGCATAGCGATCGACCAGCGGCTCGAACCGTCCGATCAGGAAGACCCCCGCCGCGACCATCGCCGCCGAATGCAGGTAGGCGGAGACGGGCGTCGGGGCGGCCATCGCCTTGGGCAGCCAGAAATGGAACGGCACCTGGGCGCTCTTCGCGATCGCGCCGAGGCAGATCAGCGCGATCCCGAGGCCCATCGCATCGCTGGTTCCCGGCTGCGCGATGATCTCGGGCAGGGAAAAGGTGCCGGTCTCCCGCCGCAGGATGAGGAGCCCGATCAGCACGAAGATCGCGGTGATGCCGGTGACCAGCAGCGCCATCATCGCCGAGTTCCGCGACTCCGGATCGTCGCGGTCGTAGCCGATCAGGTAGAACGAGGCAATGGCCGTGAGATCCCAGAAGATGAAGATCAGGATCATGTCCTGCGCCATTACCAGGCCGACCATGGCCGCCATGAAGAGCAGCAGGAAGCCGAAGAAGCGGGGCAGTTCCGTCTCCGACCGGTGATGGTGATGCAGGTGCAAGGGGATGTAGACGCTGGCGTAGATCACCACAGCCAGCCCGATCCCGGTCGCGAGGAGGGCGTACTCCCGCGCCAGGCCATCCAGGGTCACGGTGAAGCGGTAGCCGAGCGTCGGCACCCACTCGCGATCGAATGTGGCGTCAGGCTGCGTATAGGCCCAGAGGACGGCGAGGAAGGCGAGCGCGGTCGTTGCGATCGCGACACCCGGCACCGCGCGGGGACGGACCAGGCCGACGAGGGTGACCGCCGCCGGGGCAGCAAAGGCAAGGCACAGCAACAGGATGGCGGGGTTCGTTCCATTCGTCAGCCCGTCGATCACGTTGCACCCTGTTTCCGTGTGCGATAGCTATCCTTCGGATGCCTGCGTCAGGTCAATGCCAGGTGGGAGGAATCTTGCCACAGCCCATGCCGGGAAGGGCGCGCGAGTCGCTCACGGGTGACCGGATGCCTGCACCGGGTGTGCCGTGTGGCGCCACGCCCGAAGCGGAGCCGATCGCTCGAAGCCCTGCCGGACCGGGAATGTAGAGAGATACGTCTGGGCGAACGATGCGGTCGTCGCGCGGCGGCGGGAATGCCATTCGCGCCCATGCCGGATGTTCCGGCGGGCCGCCTCCCACGGCAGCCGGACCGCCCATCGTTGGTCGCTCAACTATAGCATCCGCGCGGGCCGCGTCCTCGCCCGTCGGTCAGGGGATTCCCCTACGCGTACGGGAAATGCAGGTCGTCGTCCTCGTCCGGCACGAATGCCGGAACCCGCACCGGTTCCGGCGCGTTGAGGGCGACCGGCCCCGAGACCGACCCACCCGATGGCCCGAACACCGAGCCGGCCCATGCGTCCGGTGCGAGGACCGCGTCGTGGAGTTCCGCGATCTGCCGCCGCGCCGGCACGCTCAGCGCGTCGAACCGCAACGCCCCCTCCGGCGAGAGCCGGGTTCGCAATGCCCAGATCGTCCGCGCCTCCTGCCGCTCCATGATCCCGCGCGGATCGCGGGGGACGCTCCACTCCTCGCACAGGCGGTCGATGGCTGCGTCGTCCAGGGGCAACACCACCCGTTCGAGGAATCCCAGCGCGGAGGTCGTGCCGGCGGCCGGTGCTGGCGAGGCGTCGGAGGGGAGCGGGGCAATCATGCCGGGGGTCTCGGCCCCTGCCGCTTCTCCGGCAGCGCCCGCGACCGGCATCAGGACCGGCCCATCGGCGAAGGACGTCGTGGCGGTCGCCGCGCCGGGCGCGTGCGCGACCGCAGCCGCCACCGGTTGCCCATCGGGGCGCCGCGTCCACAGCACGCCCGCGAAGATGATCGCCACCCCGATCGACATCGCAATGTAGAGGTACTCGTAGTGACCGAGCCGGGTCAGGCTCCCGCCTGCTGCCACGGCCAGGGTTCCCACCGCGATCATCAGGCAGCCGATCATGCGGCTGCGCATGATGCCCTTCCGCCAGAACCGCCAGGCGGAGTAGACGGTGCCTCCCACGATGATCAGCGTGCCGATCGCGTTGATGGCGACGGTGACGGCCACCATGAACCCGTTGCGCTCGATCGCCTCCCAGCCGTCGTCCGCGAGGCGAGCTCCATCGATCGGGGCATTCACGACCAGCGAGACCCAGAACGCGGTCAGCAGCAACGTCGCGCCGACCCCGAAGCGGCGCATCGCGATCGCCGCCAGCAGGTAGAGTTCGCCGATCGCCAGGTACATCACCACCAGCGCCGGGCCGGTCGCGTAGTAGAGCCGCGCCAGCGGCTCGCTCCACCCGAGGGACCGGCCCGCCGCATCCGCTCCCGCCGCCAGCGCGAACATCAGGAAGGCCAGCGCCCACACGATCTTGTCGGGTCGTGGGCGCATCCGGGCGTCCCGCGCGAGGACGACGGCGCAGGCAAGGCTGATGACGGTGCAGGCGATCGGAAAGATGATCACGGCTGGGGCATTCCCGGATGCGGTCAGGTACGACGCCGGAACGGGCATCGCACGGCGGATTCACCCGGCATTGTACCGTCGCCAGCGAATCCTGACCGCGCGATCCGGGTATCGTCGCCGCACCGTCGCGTACACTCGCGGCAGCGGACGGTCACGAGAAGGAGAGCGGACGGGATGCGCAGCGAGGATTTCATCTTCATCGACGGCCAGGCGGTGCGCCTCACCTCGGTGGCCCGCGACGGCGAGACGCTCTCCCTGGTGGTGATCGTGCGCGGCAGCGGCGGCCGCGACGAGATGCAGGCGATCCTGGGGCGCGACACGTTCGAGGTCGTGCTTGGCGACGATCCACCCCGCCCGATGCGCGTCACCGATGTCGATCTCCGCAGCACGGGAACCGGACCCACGGCGGTGCACCGCTTCGCCATCACCCTCGACCCAGCGCCCGGTCCGGATGCCATGCCGGCGGGCGAGACGGCCGCGGATGACCTCGACCAGCGGCTGGCCCGCATCGAACGCAAGCTGGATGCGATCATCGCCCGCCTGGACGCGGACGGCCGACTCCCGTTCTGAACGATTGCAGCGTCAGTTGATCCGATTGCCTGGTACAGTGGATCGGGTCGTGGAGGGGCGATCCTCGGAGTGGTTGCTGCGACCGGTGATCGCCATGGTGGCATGGCCAGTCCCGGGCGATCACAAGGATCGCCCCTCCACGCGACATCAGTGCGCTCGTGGCAATCGCGTGGGACATTGCCGGAACTCACACAACGCCGAACGCGCCTCCATTCCGGGGCGCGTTCGGTCGCAATCGCGATGAAGCCGGTGCGGGGCTACTCTGCCCTGGCGTCGAGGTCCTCGGCAGCTTCTTCCGCGCGGGCCTCGGCATCGTCGGCCTGCTCGGCCGCTTCGTCCTGCGCCTCGGCGACAGCGTCCCGGACCTCAGCCTTGTCCTGCGAAATCGTCTCGGACACCTTGGTGGCGGCGTCGGTCGCCTTCGCCTTCAGCGAGTCGATCGCCCCGCTCACCGTCTCCCCACCGGGCACGACGCCGGTCACCTTCTCGGTGACATCGCTCGCCGTATGGGCGATCAGGTCGCGCGTTTCTGCCCCCCGGCGCGGCGCGAAGATCAGCGCCAGGATCGCACCGACAAGCGCCCCGACCAGGAATCCGCCAACGAAACCACGATTCGCGGCGCGATCCTCCGCCTGCTGCAAGGCCTTCTGGTCCACCAGGCCAAGCTTCGCAACGGCGAAATCCGGCAGCTGGACGGCATGCAACGTATCGGGAATGCGATCCTCGATCCGCCGGGCAGCCGCCTGCGCGGCATGCTGCGCCCCTGCCAGCACGGCCCGCTTCTCCAGGTCCGATCGTAGTTGATGCAAGGCGCGCTTCGCGTCACCAATCTCGACATCGACCATGTCTGCATCCTCCTGCTCGACGGGAGAACGATCGCCCCGCTGGCGACCGCCATCGCGGCCCGGCGACCTTGCCAGACTCAGAACCGCTTCTTTTTCTTGGCCTTCTTCCTGGCCTTCTGGTTCTCCGACACCGCGGCATCGACGCTCCTGATCGCGGACCCGGCGCCCGGAACGGCCTTGTCCGCCTGGCCCGCCACCACCGAGGTCACGGCTTTCTTGGTCTGCCGCTTGACCTGCTTCTCGGCCTGGTTCCTGGTTTGCCTCTTCAGTTCCTTCTTGGCGCGCCGTTTGGCCTCGCGCTCCGCCTTCTTTCGCGCCCGCTTCGCGATCAGACGCTGGACCGCACCCATGTCGGTTGCTCCGTTCCCATCCATCGCCCGGACGCCGGTGCAGGCGGCCCGGCGTCACCAGACGCTACACCTTCGGCCGCTTGGCCTTCCCGGCAACGGTCTTCCCCATAGAACGCCACTTCGAGTACTGCCCAGCGGCACTGATGATGGGCTTCACGGCCTCCTCCGAGATGAACTCCGTGGTGCCGCGCACCTGCTTCACCGTGCCCGTTGCCTCCTCCAGCAGCGGAATCACCCGGTCCTTGAGCTGGATGCCCAGGAAGATGAGGGCCGCCACGACCGCGGCAAGCAGGATCACCGTGATCAGGAAGAGGAAGGTGATGAAGATGATCGAGATATCGCGCAATCGCTCGAGCGCCGACTGATGGTCGCCACCGAGCAGGTAGAGCACGACGATGATGATGACGAAGAGGACCAGCGCCGCGACTCCGGCAATGATTCCCTTCTTCTTGATGTCATCCATACGAGCGTTCGTCCCTCCCATGTCGGTTGTCGTCCACGCCTCCGGATCGCCCGGTGGCCGCTGCATTCATTGCCGCCTATTGTGCATGACACAGCCGATCCCTGCGACTCTCCGGGGAGAATCGCAGGGATCGGGCCAGTGCTTGAATTCCTCAGGCTGTCGCGGCCAGATCGCCGCGATCCTCGCCCGCCTCCCGCGATCCTCCCCGCCGCGCGACGGCCTGGATCGTGCCGCCACCGAGCACCTCGTCCCCCCGGTAGAAGACGACGGCCTGCCCCGGCGAGGCAATCGGCCCATGCTCGCCGATCATGCTCGCCGTCGCCGTCCGCGACCCGTCCGCACCGGGGCTGACGCGCGCCGCCGCCGGTTCGCCCCGATACCCCACTACCACATCCGCCAGGAACGGATACGCAGGCCAGGCGCCAGCGGTGAGCGATACATCGGTGATCGTCAGCGTCTTCGCCTCCGCTTCCTCCCGCGAGCCGACGACCAGGTGGTTGGCGGCTGTGTCGAGGTGGAGCACGAAATAGGGCTTCGGCGCCGCGATCCCGATCCCCCGCCGCTGGCCAACGGTGTGATGCACCAACCCCCGGTGCTTGCCCACCACCGCGCCATCGCTGGTGACGATCTCGCCGGGCACCGTCACGTCCGGACGGCGCTCCGCCACGAAATCGGCGTAGGAACGGTTGCCGACAAAGCAGATCTCCTGGCTCTCCGCCTTGTCCGCCACCGGCAGGCCGTAGGCCCGCGCCAGCTCGCGCACTTCCGGCTTCGTCAGGTTGCCCAACGGGAACTGGATGAACGAGAGCTGGTCCTGGTCCAGCGTGTAAAGGACGTAGCTCTGGTCCTTTCGCGCGTCCACCGCCCGCAGGAGGCGATAGCGCGCCGCGCCGGAGGCGTCCTCGTCCCGCACGATCCGCGCGTAGTGGCCGGTGGCCAGGCAATCGGCGCCGAGCAGCCGAGCCCGCTGCACCAGGTGCCGGAACTTGACGTGGCGGTTGCACTCCAGGCACGGATTCGGCGTTCGCCCGGCGGCATACTCGTCCACGAACTTCTGGATCACCGCTCCGCCGAACTCGATCTCCATGTTCACGGCGTAGAACGGCACGCCGATCGTCGCGCAGGTCGCGCGGGCGTCGTCCATCGCCGGAATGCCGCAACAGGGATTCGCGCGGTGATCCTCATCCTCCGGAGAGAAGAGGCGCAGGTTCATGCCGATGACGCGGTAGCCGCGCTCGCGCATGAGCAGGGCGGTGACCGCGCTATCGACGCCGCCGCTCATGGCGACGACGACGGTACGGCCCTCGCCATCGCGGGGGCCGATCTTCTCCTCGGTCAGGAGGTGGGCAACGGCGTCGTGATCGAAGGCAGGCAGCGTGTCGATGCCGGGCTCGGGGGAAGGGACGGAGATGGACATGGGGCAACGCCTGGATCGGGATGGAATCGAGGGCAGCGGCGGGGACGTGGACGGAGGGGGACGAAGCGCTCTCCATCGAAGCAATGGCGGGCAGAGTGTAGCATGTGCCCACCGCCAGTCCGCCGCGCCCTCTCGCCAGATCGCCGGTGTTATGGCACACTATGGTGTGAGCAGATTGTACGTACACCTCACTGGTGCGGGGTTGGGTCGGGCCGTGACGACGGATGCTTCCGGAGACAACACAGCAGGAGACGCGAACGCCTCCGATGGCGTGAGTGTCGGACGCAACCAGCTCTGGCAGGCCACCCTCGCCGAGTTGCAGAAGACCGTGTCCGCCAGCTCGTTCCGCAACTACTTCCAGGACACGAAGCTCACCGCGATGGACGACGAGACCGCCGTCATCGCCGCGCCCAGCCCGATCACCGCGAACACCCTCCAGCAGCGGTTCCGGCCCCAGATCGAACGCACGATCGAAGGCATCCTCGGCCGCCGACTGGCCACCGAGTTCGTTGTCGGCAGGCGCGCGGATGGCGTCGAGATCACCCCGCGACGCCCGCTGAACCGGGGCCGCGCCTTCGGCCCGCGCGAGGCGGGTGAGGACACGGGCGGACCGGAAGCCGTGACCTCCCGCCCGCCCGCCGCTCCCCCGCCGATCGCGCGGGAAGCCCGCCACGCCGAGCGGCCGGAGCGCGGCGGCAGCCAGAGCCACCTCGCCAACCGCCAGCTGACGCTCGAACCGTCGGCCAGCGGCCTCAATCCGCGCCTCACCTACGATACCTATGTCGTCGGACCGTCCAACCAGTTCGCCCACGCCGCCTCGCTCGCCGTGGCGGAACGGCCGGGCCTCCAGGTGAACAACCCCTTCTTCGTGCATGGCGGGGTCGGCCTCGGCAAGACGCACCTCATGCACGCGATCGGCCATCGTGCGCTGGAGCTGCAACCGGGACTCGCCATCATCTACGTCTCGTCGGAGACGTTCACGAACGAGGTGATCAAGGCCATCCGCTCGCAGCAGATGGAGCAGTTCCGCGAGCGGTATCGCTCCATCGACATCCTGATGATCGACGACATCCAGTTCATCGCGGGCAAGGAGAGCACGCAGGAGGAGTTCTTCCACACCTTCAACGCGCTCTACCAGAGCGGCAAGCAGATCATCATCTCCAGCGACAAGCCGCCTAAGGCGATCGCCGCGCTGGAGGAGCGGATGCGCTCCCGCTTCGATGGCGGGCTCGTCGCCGATGTGCAGTCACCGAACTACGAGATGCGGATGGCCATCATCCGCTCGAAGGCGGACGAACGCGGCGTGCGCGTCCCGGACGACATCATCCAGTACATCGCCAGCAAGGACCAGACGAACATCCGCGAGCTGGAAGGTGCGCTGAACAAGATCCTCATGATGGCCCAGATCGCCAACCGCCCGCTCAGCCTCCACCTCGCCATGGAAGCCCTCTCCGATGTCAGCCCGGCGACCCGTTCCGGCGCCCTCCGCAGCGATGACGTGATCGGTGCCGTCCTCGCCTACTACCAGGTGACGGAGAAGGACCTCTTCGGGCGCCAGCGCAAGCGCGAGATCGTCCTGCCCCGGCAGGTCGCCATGTACCTCCTGCGCGAGGAGACGGACAGTTCGCTCAGCGAGATCGGCGCCGTACTCGGGGGGCGGGACCACACGACGGTGATCCACGGCATCGAGAAGATCGAGACGCTGCTGGAAACCGACGTCAACCTGCGCGGCCAGCTGATGAGCATCCGCGAATCGCTCCTCACCAGCCGGCGATAAGCATGTCCCGCCCCACCCCGATCCTCCCGGATGCCACCCTCCACGCCGACTACCCGGCCCTCTTCGCGCCCCGCCGCTGGGGCAACATCGATCTCACCGGGTTTCATCTCGTCCCGGCCTGGCCGCCCCTGGAGACCGTGCAGAGCGTGAACGTCGTCCCCTTCGTCGGCGCGGAGTGCCTGCTGATCCTGGACGACCGCGGCAGTTTCCAGCTTCCCGGCGGCACCCGCGAGCAGGGCGAATCCCTGGAGGAGACCGGCCGCCGCGAGCTGATGGAGGAAGTGGGCGTCACCTTCGCGGCATGCCAGCCGTTCGGCTGGTTCGACTGCCATTCGCACGACGCCTCGCCGTGGCGCCCGTTCCTCATGCACCCCGATTTCACGCGCGCCATCGCCTGGGCGAACGTGCAGCGGATCGGCCTCCCGACCAACCCGGCGGATGCCGAACAGATCGCCGAGGTGCGCGCCGTCTCCGTGGACGAGGCCGTGCGCGCCCTGCGGCATGGCGGACGGCCCGAACTCGCCGACATCTACCGGCTCGCGGCATTCGTGCGCGATCGGACTGGCCCGAGGGAGGCAAGTCTTGCTTGACGACACTCGGCCCGCATCGCTAGCATGCCGCGGGTCGTGTCACCCGAGCAGGACCATCAGGATCGTCGCCGCTCGCCCATGTGCCCGGCGGCGGATTCAACGAAAGGACGCGGTGTGCCCCGACTCGGCGTGATAACCGATGAGATCAGCGAGGATTTCGACCACGCATTGGCCGTGTGCGCCGAACTCGGCATCCGCGAGATCGAGCTGCGCAGCGCGTGGTCCACCAACATCGTGGCCATGGACGATGCCATGCTGGACCGGCTCACCGCCGCCATCGATGCGGCCGGCGTCTCCGTCTGCAGCATCGCCTCCCCGTTCCTGAAGTGCCATATCGGCGAAAACGATGCGGATGGGGCGGCGGGCCGGATGCACTCGGCTTCCGAAACGTCCCGCGCCGAGCAATGGGCCATTCTCGACCGCTCGCTGGACATCGCCGACCGCCTGCATGCGCCGCTGGTGCGCACCTTCAGCTTCTGGCGCGTTCCCGAGACGCAGGCCGTCCGCGACGACCTGCTCGCCACACTCACCGAGGCGAGCGCGCGGGTGGCCGCGCGTGGCAAGCTGCTGGGCCTGGAGAACGAACACGCCTGCATCATCGGCACCGGCGAGGAAGCCGCCTGGTACCTCGACCGCATCCCGGACCGCACCCTCGGCCTGATCTGG